>JAEUIF010000387.1 GCA_016795185.1 Planctomycetia bacterium
CCCCAGACGATGGATCGGCCGACGTTTTTGACCAATCTGCGCCAGAGCGGTCTGGTGACCGCCGAGCAGATGGCCAAGGTCGTGGGTCGTTTGCCGGACTCCAATCGCGGGCCGGTGCTGGCCAAGACGCTCATCGAACAAGGACTGCTGACGCGCTTTCAGGCCGAATTGCTGCTGGCCGGCAAGACCAGCGGCTTCTTCCTCGGCCAGTACCGCATTCTCGACCACCTGGGACGCGGCGGCATGGGCCGGGTCTTCAAGGCCGAGCACATGACGATGAATCGCATCGTCGCCATCAAGGTGCTGGCCGCCCACCTGACCAAGACGCCGAAGGCCCAGCAGATGTTCCAGCGTGAGGTGCGCGCCGCCGCCCGGCTGGTGCATCCGAATATCGTCACCGCCTACGACGCCAACCAGGTCGGCGACCGTTCCTATCTGGTCATGGAGTACGTGGACGGCCCGAACCTCGAACAGCTGGTCAAGCAGCGCGGACCGCTGCCCGTCGGCGTGGTCTGCGACTTCATCCGCCAGGCGGCCAACGGCCTCCAGCACGCGCACGAAGTGGGCATGGTGCATCGCGACATCAAGCCGGCCAACCTGCTGGTGCAGCGGCCGACTTCGAGTTCGGCGAACGCCTACTGCTCGGTCAAGATCCTCGACTTCGGCCTGGCGCGACTGCAATCCTGGGGACCGGGGAAGCCGGGCGGCGAATCGATCATGGCGGCGGAAAACACCGTGCTGGGCACGCCGGACTTCCTGTCGCCGGAGCAGGCGCGGAACATGCACAGCGTCGACATCCGCTCCGACCTGTACAGCCTGGGTTGCACGATGCACTACCTGCTGACGGGCAAGACCGTTTTCCCCGGCGGTACGACGCTCGAAAAGCTGGTGCGGCACAGCACCACGGAACCACCGCCCATCGAGGCGCTGCGGCCGGACGTGTCGCCTCCGGTGGCCGCGATCTACCGCCGACTGATGGCGAAGAAGCCCGATCATCGCTTCCAGACTCCCGCCGAACTGGCCGCCACCCTGGCACCGTTCGCCGTGCAGGGCCCGCCGCAGATGGCCGCCCAGGGCGCGGCGGGGGCCAGCGCCCTGGCATCCACCGCCGGTAGCAGCGCCTGGACCGCCAACCCGACCAACGGCAGCGGCGGCAGCCCCGAGGACGAATGGGCCATCGGCGCCCTGCCGCCCAACCTCAACCCCGCCGCGATGTCCATCGCCGGCCTGCCCTCCGTGCGGACACAGCAGCAGTACCTCCGCGACCACCAGCGGCGCATCATGTTCGCCGTCGCCGCCGCCGTCGGCGTCGTCATCGGCATGGTGCTGCTGGGCGCGGTCATGCTGTTCCGCTGACCGTTCGTCCGGGCAGGCTGAAGCCGCGGTGTGGGGTGCTCACTGGTTGACCCCTCCGTGCCAAAATGCGCGTGGCGGCCAACTCCCCTGGAACGACCTCACCCCGGTTTGGCAGACTCCACCTGAGCGCAGCGCACGTGCTGACAGACTCCGGGGCACCGGTCTACCGTCTCCACCGTCAGCACACTCCCAACCAGAACACGCTCATTGCCTCCGCTGGGACCGCCACGCACCCCGGCTGGCGGAGTTGGCGGCGCTCGCCGCTTGCGGTTCTTTCTTTACTTTTCCACCACCGCGCCGTACCTTCGCCGCTTTCCTCACTTCCTTGCTGGAAAGGACGGCCCCATGCGTTTGCTCCTCTCCCTCGTGCTGTGTACCGCCCTGCTGCCGCTGGCCGGCTGCGGCAGCGATTCCGCGTCCAGCGACGAAACCGCGACGGCCGAGATCAAGAAACTCGGCGGCAAGGTAAAGTTGTCGCCTGACAAGAAGATTACCGGCGTGGACCTGACGGGCAAGGACGTGGGCGACGCCGGGCTGGCCAAGCTCAAGGGCGTCGCCAGCTTGCAGACTCTCATCCTGCGCAACACCAACATCACGGATGCCGGCCTGGAGAACCTCAAGGGGTTGACCAGCTTGCAAACACTGCAACTGGGGCAGAATGCGGCCGTCACGGACGCTGGCTTGGACCATCTCGCCGGCATGACGCAGCTGCGCGAGCTCGACCTGTCCGAAACCAAGATCGGCGACGCCGGGCTGGCCAAGCTGTCCGGCCTGACCAACCTGCAAACTCTGAACCTCGACAAGACCGGCGTCACCAACGCGGGCGTCGCGAGTCTCAAGGGGCTGAAGCTGACCAGCCTACGACTGAACGACACCGAGGTCGGCGACCCCGCGCTCGAAACCCTGAAGGGACTCAAACTCAAGTCACTGACCATTCAGGACGCCAAGTTCACCGAGGAGGGGTTCGACGAGCTGAAGAAGACCTTCCCGGGGGCGCAAATCCTCCGTTAAGACACCGTAGTCCGAGATGCGGCGCTTGCGATCTAGCAAGCGCCGGCGCGGGAACCGTGCGGATGATCTACTTTCGTTGCCCGAACTGCCACAAGCGCGCCGAGGCCGCCGACCAGATGGCCGGCGTCATCGTGGATTGTCCCGATTGCCGTCAGCGGCTGCGCATCCCGCCGCCCCAGGCCGCTGCGCCGCCGCGTCCGCAGACCGCCGTCGCGCCGGGCGACGGCATGGTCCGTTTCCTGTGCCCCTATTGCCGCAAGAAGCTGAAGGTGCCGCACGACGCGCGCGGCGGCATCAATTGCAAGCGCTGCGGCCAGCGCATCGACCTGGCGCACGCCCCGCCGGCCCGGCCGCGCACCGTCAATTCCGGCGATGAGCCGACGGTGATGACCCACTTGCCAGATGTGCTGCCGGAACCGCCGACGCCGTACTACTACTCCAAGAATGGCGTGCAGCACGGGCCAATCTCCGCACTGGAATTGCGCGGACTGGTGAATGCCGGTCTGCTGCTGCCGACCGACTGGATCTGGAAGCCGGGCTTTCCGCGCTGGAAGCCCGCTGGCAAGGCGCGCGGCCTGTTTCCAGCCCCGCAGACGCCGCCCGCTCCACCTCCACCTCCCTTGCGCGCCGCCGTGCCTGCACCCCCCGTCGCCGCTGCTCCGTTACCGATGCCACAGACGCCAGCACCCGCCCCCTTACCGACGCCGCGCACTCCCGCGCCGGTCGCAGCCGCCAAGACAGCCCCCTCCAGCCTGGGGACGGGCTTCACGGAAATGATCCGCGTGAACCCGCGCGACGTGCTGG
>JAEUIF010000448.1 GCA_016795185.1 Planctomycetia bacterium
CATCGAGCCGCTGCCAGGTGCGGGCGAACAGGGCCTGCTCGAACTGCCCGCGGTTGCCGTCGTTCGGACCCCCGGTGAGATCGGGCGACCAGGGATAGAGATTGAAGACCGGCTGGAGCAGCTTGTTCTCCAGCGAGAAGAACACCTTCTCCATGCCGGGCATCTGGTCGAGGACCGCGAACACCGCTTCATCGACCGCCGACAGGCTGATCGCGCCGGGCGTCGGCTTGCCCTGCTTGTCGCTCAGCTGGAGACGCAACTTCGCCTGCGCGCCCGGCCGGTATTCCTGGTGGTCCAGCGCCGCCGCGATCTTCAGGTCTTCCGCTTGGCGAATGTAGAGCACGCGGCTCTTGCGCACCGGCACCCCGGCCGAGTGGAAGCGATAGGCCACCATCTCGACGGTGCCGAACAGGTCGGCCGGCAGGTCGAACTGGTACTCGCCGCTGCCCTGCTTCACCGGGACAACCTCGGTGAGCACGGTCTGGCCGTCCTTGATGAAGTCGAGGAACAACGGCTGCCCGCCGCTGCCCAGCACCGAGACGCGCATCGTCTCGCCGCCGTTGTAGACTGCTTTGTCAGTGCGGACAATGAAGTCGTCACCGCCCCGGCCGCATTCCAGCGTGGCGGTGCGCCGGCCGACGTTATCGTTGGCGTCGCGGGCCTTCACGGTCAATGACACCGACGGGCCGCGCGGCGTGAACTCGTAAGCCGCCACGCCGAGGCTGCCGGTGATCAGTTCCTGGTCGCGGTCGGAGACCATCACCCGCGCCTGCGCCGCCGGCTGGCCATCCGGATAGCTGACGAACAGGTAGACCCGGTTGGGGATGTCCTGCACCAGCGACCCCGTTTCGGGAATCACCTCGATCTTGAGCGGCTGCCCGGTGACGATCCGCGACACGCTGCGGCTCTGCTTCTGATTAGCGGGGTCGGTTACGTTGGCTTGCAGCACGATGCGGGCGTCGCCGTCTTCCTGCAAGCGGCCGGTCAGTTGCTCCGGCAACGGGAAGTCGAAGGCGGCCGTGCCCTGGCCATCCGTCTTCAGTTTCAGTTCCTTCAATTCGCGGTCGCCCGCGGACAGGACGCGGAGCTGCACTTCGGCGTCCGCCACGGGCTTGCCGAAGAAGTAATCGGCCTGCACCTTGCCCCGGACCTTCTGGCCCGGCTGGTAGTAGCGCTGGTCGGGCGTCACATCCACCTTGAACTTGGGCAGCACATACTTCTTCACTTCCACGGTCTGCTTGCTCTCGGTGTCGCCGACCCGGCAGGCGATGGTGTACGGCCCCTCGATGATCTCGGTCGCGAGCGGGCAGTCGATGGCGGCGATGCCGAACTTGCTGGTCAGGTCCTTGCGCTTGAAGATGACGTTGCCCTTGGGATCCGTGATGGAGAACGTGACTTCGCGCGAGGCCACTGGCTTGAGGTCCGGCCGGCGCAGGGCTAGTGAGCGAACGTGCATCTGCTGGCCCGGCTGATACACGGGCTTGTCGGCGGTCAGCATCAGCTTCCAGGAACGCTTGAGCGTGATCCTTTCGCTCAGCTCCTCAGAGGTGTTCCAGCTGGTCGAAGCGGTGACGCGCAGGCGATAATCGCCGTCGGGCCAGTCGGGCAGTTCCAGTCGCGGTTGGCCAGTGCCCTCGGCATCAGTCTTGAACGCCGCCAGGGGCTGCGCGCCGCCGCCGGCTGACACGAGGTCCACGCGCACCGGAATCCCGGGCATGGCCTTGCCCGTGTTGCGGTCGAAGATGCGAATGCGCACCGAACCCGTGGTGGCGGCCAACAGTTGATTCTGGCCCAGCAGGCTGATCTCGCAGGGACTGGCCGTCAGCGTGAGATAGTAGATATGAAAGCCGGCGAGCAGCAGGACCGCCGCCGCCGCGGCAGGCAGCAGCCCGCGCATCACGAAGCGTCGCACCCACGATTTCGCCTGCGCGGCGCGCTCGACGGTGTGCAGCGTCTGCTGGATCAATTGTTCGGACGCCTCCAGCGGCGGCACGCTCTCGACGGCGGCCTGGCGCTTGCGCGCTTCGTGCAGGGCCGCCTCGCAGATGGAGCATTTGCCGCAATGCTCCTCGACG
>JAEUIF010000465.1 GCA_016795185.1 Planctomycetia bacterium
TGGTGGGGCGTAGTTTCGGTTGCCGACGGCGCGCCCACAATAACGTTTGCCCGGCGCCCCGAGGGCGCGCGCGCCGCCCCCCGCGCACGCCTTGGCCTCGCGGCTAAACTCTAACGATCCAAACTCAACCGTTTTTCAGGATTTGCTTCATGTTCCGCTTGTACGCTTCGACGCCGGGCTGACCATAGGGGTTGACGCCCATCAGCCGGCCCTCGATGACCGTGGCCAGCATCAGCATCTGCATGAGCTGGCCCATCGTGTGTTCGGACAGCACGGGCATCACCAGGTCGGCCATCGGCCGGGCGGTGTCGAGATACGCCTGCGTGGTGCCGCGATACGCAGCGCCCATGAAATCGGGATAACCCTTGCGGTTGTACTGGTTCAGTTCGTCCTCGTTGTGCTCGCCCATCGCCACGTTGACCGGCGGCGTGCGCGGCGTCTTGATGACGACGTTGTTGAACATCTTGTCGCGCGAGCCTTCCTGGTGCTGCTGGCCGCGCGAGTGCAGGTCGCGGGTCTGCACCACGGTCAGCGGCGTCGGGCCGCGACCGAGCTTGCCCAGGCTTTCGGACACGAGCTGATCGTACCACATGCCGAGCGCTTCGAGCTTTTTCGACCAGACGCCCAGCACGCGGATCGACTTGCCGTGTTCCTCGGTCATCAGGTAGTTGACGGCGGCAAATTGCAGCACGGGGTTGCGCTCGAAGGGCTCCTCCAGGAAGCGGCGGGTCATGGAGGAAGCGCCGAGCAACAGGGCGCGGACATCCAGGCCCATGACGGCGGCCGGCAACAGCCCCGCCGGCGTGAAGACCGAGTAGCGCCCGCCGACATTGTCGGGAATGGTGAGCACGTCCTCTTCGGTATAGCCGTGGGCCTTGCTCAGGTCGCGCAGCTTGCCGGTCGCGCCGGTCACTGGAACGATGACCTGCTTGAGCAGCTCCGAGCTGGGGCCGTAGTATTTCACGGCCTCGTTCCGGAAGATCCGATAGGCGACGGAGGTTTCCAGGGTGCCGCCGGACTTGCTGACCACGATAATGCCATAGCGTTCGTCGCGGATGTCCGGATCGACGCAGCTGTTCTCGATCAGCTCCAGCAGGTCCTGGATGGCGTCATTGTCGAGGTTGTTGCCCTCGAAATAGATGCGCGGCACGCCCATGCGCGTCTTGGCCGGCAGTTCGTTGTGATAGCTGTGGACCAGTCCGTCATATAATGCCTTGGCGGCGAGGTACGAACCGCCGATGCCCAGGATGATGACGCGGTCGGTCAGTTCCTTGAGCTTGCCGGCGATCTTGAGGATCTTGCCCAGGTCGCTGGCCTCGCCCTTGCGGCGGTGGTTGTCGAGGTGCTTCTGCGGCAGGTCGATGAAGCCGGAATCCAGGGGCCGCAGTTCCGGCGGCGGATTTTGCAGCTCGCGCTCGGTGGCCACCTGGCTGCGCACCTGCATGATCTGCTGGGCCAGCGCCTTGAGGCGCGTGGCCGAGAGAAACTGCTTGGCGCGCGCTTCCGTCAGCAGGTTCCACTCCTCGGCCGGCGGGGGCAGCAGCGACTGGTACTGATACGTGATGGCTTCATCTGGCAATTGCATAACGGCATCCGACTCCCAACATGGGGATGGTTAGTGTCTGCCTCGGAAGCCCCTCGCCCCTTGCGGGAGAGGGGTTGGGGTGAGGGGTCGCGGGTGAGTTTTCGGGCACTTCCACCCCTCACCCCCAGCCCTTCTCCCGCAAGGGGCGAGGGGTGGAGTCTTCTCGGACAGATGGTTATCGTCGAGCCCCCGGACGGCGGTCCAGGGGCTTAATCTACACTGCTTTCCCGCGAGGGTAAACTCCTGGCATGAACCTGCACGACCTGATTCGCGAACTCCGGGAGCCGACCGGCGGCAAAATCGTCCTGCTCGTTGCCGACGGACTCGGCGGTCTGCCTCTGCTCCTGGGCGGCAAGACCGAACTGGAAACAGCACGGACCCCCCACCTCGACACGCTGGCGTGCGAGGGCGTCTGCGGCCTGAGCCTGCCCGTGTTGCCCGGCATTACGCCCGGCAGCGGGCCCGGCCACCTCGGACTGTTCGGCTATGATCCCTTGCAGTATCGCATCGGCCGCGGCGTTTTGGAAGCGCTCGGTATCAACTTTCAGGTGACGCCGCGCGACGTGGCCATCCGTGGGAACTTCTGTACAGTGGATGCCGACGGCCTGATCACCGACCGCCGTGCCGGCCGCCCCTCCACCGAGCGTTGCATCGCCATGTGCCAGAAGCTGGCGGCGATCCGCGTGCCCGGCGTCGAGGTCTTCGTCGAACCGGTGCGCGAGCATCGCTTCGTGCTGGTCCTGCGCGGCGACGGCCTGGGCGACCGCGTCAACGACACCGACCCGCAGGCGACCGGCGTCAAGCCGTTGCCCGCTGCCGGCGAGGACGATGCTTCCCAGCGCACCGCCGAGGCGGCCAACCAGTTCCTCGCGGAAGCCGCCCGCGTCCTCAAAGACGATGCGCCGACGAACATGGCCACGCTGCGCGGCTTCGCCCGCTATCCGCAAATCGCCACCATGCAGGACATCTACGGCCTGAAGTCCACCGCCATCGCCGTCTATCCCATGTACAAGGGCCTGGCCCGGCTGGTCGGCATGGACATCGCCGACGCCGGCAGCACGCTGTCGGACCAGGTGGCCACGCTTCAGAAGGTTTGGCCGCAATACGATTTCTTCTTCATGCACTACAAGTATACGGATAGCACCGGGGAGGACGGCAATTTCGCCGCCAAGGTCGAGAAGATCGAGCAGCTGGATGCCGTCATTCCGCAGATTCGCGACCTGAACCCCGATGTGCTGATCGTCACCGGCGACCACTCGACGCCAAGCAAGCTCAAGAGCCACAGCTGGCATCCGGTGCCCGTGGTGCTCTGGGCCAAGTCCTGCCGTTCGGACGGTTTCAGCAAGTTCAGCGAAAGCCAGTGCCGCACCGGCGGGCTGGGGCAATTTCAGGCGATGTACCTCATGTCGCTGGCGATGGCCCACGCCGGCCGCTTCGGCAAGTACGGCGCGTAAGCGAAAGAGTTTAGCCGCGAGCCGCAGGCGAGCGCTCACAGCGCTCGCCTGCGGCTCGCGGCTAAACAAACAGAAAGATCAACCATGTCCCGCTTCCTCGAAGCGCTGCACTCCGGCCGCGCGCTGCTCATGGACGGCGCGCTGGGCACCGAGTTGCAACGCGCGGGACTCGGCGGGGGCGCATGCGGCGAGCGCTGGAACCTGGACCATCCCGACCGGGTGCGTGCGATTCATCAGGCATATCGCGACGCCGGCGCGGATTGCCTGCTGACCAATACCTTTCAGAGCAATCCGACGGCGCTGGCTCGCCACGGGCTGCGCGAACGCCTGGAAGCCATCAACGAAGCGGGACTGAAGCTCGCCCGCTCGGTGGAGGGGCAGCCCTTCGTGCTGGGCGACATTGGCCCGTTGAGCGCGCCGGGCGTGCTGCCCGATCCGAATGAGTTGCGGCTGCTCGTCGGCACGCTGCTGACCGCCGACGCCATCCTGCTGGAAACCTGGTCCGATCCCGTGCCGTTGATGGCAGTGACGAGCATTTGCGGCCCACTGCGGGAGATGTCGGGCCTGCCGATGCTGCTGTCGATCACTTATCGCCGGACGGAAAGCGGCATCCATTCCTTCAGCGGTCATCCGCCGGAATGGTTTGCCCTGCAAGCCCGCCAGGTCGGTGTGGATGCGCTTGGCGTCAACTGCGGGCGCGACCTCGGCCTCGATGAAGTTGTTGAGATCGTCCGGCGCTACCGGCAGATTACCGATTTGCCGCTGTTCGCCCGGCCCAACGCCGGCACGCCCGTGCAGACCAGCGACGGCTGGACCTATCCGCTGACGCCCGAAGCACTGGCAGCGCGAGTACCCGAACTGCTGGCGGCGGGAGTTCGCATGATGGGCGGCTGTTGCGGCACCACGCCGGCTCACATCGCCGCGTGCCGCCCGGTTGTTGATGACTGGAATGGCAATCGGTAGTACGTCGGGCTTTCCAGCCCGACATGCAGCGCCAGCGACTAGAGCGGTTCGCGGACGGATGTAGCACCGGGCGCTATGGTCCGCACAGCGGACCCTACGAAGTACCCGTAGGGTCCGCTGTGCGGACCGCTACAGCCGGTCGCAAATGCTCTAGCCGCACATCCCTGGCGCTGCGTGTCAGGCTGGAAAGCCTGACCTACCGCTGAAACCAGAAAAGACGAAGAGGAACGGGCGCCCGTCCCTCCTCGTCTTTCTCGTTCTCCGTTCCGTGGTAAACGCTCGCCTCCGGCTCGCGGCTAAACAGGTGGCAAACTTATTTGTCGCCCTGCTGGTCGCGGGCCAGGGTTTCCAGGTGCTTCATCGCCCGGACGTGCAGCTGGCGGACGCGCTCCTTGGTGATGCCCAGCTGCTTGCCGATCTCCTCCAGGGTGACGTGCTCGGGGTAGCTGTCCAGGCCCGCCCGCATCCGCACGATCTGCTGTTCGCGCGGATCGAGCTGTTCGAGCAGTTCGTTCACCCGGTTGCGGGCCTGCTCCTGCGTGGTGAGCTGTTCCTGCTCGTTGCTGCGGCGGTCCGTCGCGAAGTTGAACAGCTCTTCCTTGCCGGTCTGGAAGTGCTCCCGGTGGTTGCGTTCGGCCGGGATGCTGCGGGCGTAGTTCTTCATGATCGCCCAGCTGGCGTAGGTGCTGAACTTGTTGCCGCGGGCGTAGTCGAACTTGTCGACCGCGCGGATCAGCGACATGTTGCCGTCCGAGACCAGCTCGTGATAGTGCTCCTGCTGATCCAGGTGCTTCTTGGCGATCGAACGCACCAGCCGCAGGTTGCAGCGGATCAGGCGGTCCTTGACCGCGCCGGCCCGGCGCTGCAAGTCCTCGATGGCCTCGATCTCCTGGATCAGCGCCTGGCGCGGGTCGAGCGCCGCCCGCAGCTTCGCGGCCTGGTGCTTCAGGAAGTTCATCTGCCGGAACAGGTGAGCTTCCTGGTCCTTGCCGAGCAGCGGCTCCTGGTACAGATGGGCCTCCTCCGGCGGCACGTCGGCCGGCACCTTCAGCTTGCGCCGCTCCATCTCGTAGGCTTCCGCGTTGGGCATCGGAGCCATGATCTCGGCTTCGGCGTTCGGATCGTCGAACGACGGGTTGCCGATCACTTCCAGCGGCTGCGCCAGCAGCGCCTTCGCCCGCACCTCATTGATAATGCGGTGGATCGAGCCGCGCGTCTTGCGGAAGCGCTCGGCCAGCCGGTCGATGCCGATGCCGCGACGGAACGAGTTGTAGATCACGTCCTTGGTTTCGTCGGACAACGGCCCGGCGACCTCGGGGAACAGGGCGGCTTCCGGGTGTTCGCGGTCGTAGTTCTTGATGGTGTAGCGCACCGTCTCCGGGGAGCGCCCCAGGCGGCGGGCGATGCGCCGGCTGACCTCGGTCAGCGTGCTGCACCCCACCCGCGCCATCCGCTTGGCGCGGCGGAGGATGTCGTCCTTTTCCACCTCGGTCAGCTGCGAGAAGCGGGCGCTGCGCTCGACGTGGTCGCCGTGCGTTTGCAGGAAGCGTTCGACCACCGATTGCGGGTAGCCCAGCTGCCAGCGGCCGTTGCACAGGATGCGCTGGCCGACCAGGCCGCGCTGCCGCCACCGGCTGATAGTCTTGGTCGAGACGTTCAGCCGCTTGCTGATTTCTTCGAGCGTCAGCACCGGTTCGGCGGGCGGCGCGACCGGCAGCGCCGGCTCGGTGCGCGGCAGCGACTTCATCAGCTCGTCGATGACCAGCCAGAGGTCGTGGCGCAGGTCCTCGCCGGACAGCAGCAGATCGGGATAGCCATCCGGCCGGAATTCGGCCGGCACGTGGAAGCCGGTGATCCGGAAGTAGACGAATTCGTAGGGATAGTGCAGTTCCGGGTCGAGTTCGCTGTACAGCTTCTCGGCGCGGACCATCTGCTCCTGTCGGCTGGCGGGCGGCGCGAACCGAATCTGCTGGTCGGCCAGCTGCTGCATGGCGGCGACTCGGTAGCGCGGCTGGTGCGCCAGGGTCGGGTATTCGAGGGTATTCCGGGTAGTCATCATCATCGCACTCCTTTTGGGCCCGCCGTTTGGGTGGTCGGCTGGCCTTGGGGCGGGCTAGCGACAGCGTAATCGCTACGTAGCCCGCCTGCCCTTCCGCTCCTTGCTGTTCTCTGTTCCGCGGTGCCCGCCTCTGGTTCCGACAGAGAGCGGGGCTGTATCAGGTAATACGTTGCAAAACGAATTTTGTTACTGAAAAGGGACTCAAGTCCGCTCGAATTTCGCCCGACCTGGGGCCTGCCACCTGTTAGATACCGGAGGCCACCGAAAGGGTTCGGGGCCAGGCGCGTTTTTCCGGCTTTCCGGAAGCAGCGACCTCCAGGCCGAAGCCCGGTGCGGCGGGCGACGTCGCCCGGCCTCCCGCATCATCCTTGATAGGGGTTGTTGGCGTCGTTCTTCATTCGCAAACAACGGACCAATTGGGATTGATTTTCGCATTTTTACCTGGCTCCTTCCGGACTGGAACCACAAATCCTTGCGGCTTCTAAAGTTGCAGACTTGCAATTGGGGTTGATTATTCGGCGGTCCCTTGCTGTCGGGTCTACGGGTGCCTTTGAACACTGACTGTTTTTACACTTCCCGAGGACGGTTTTACAAGGTCGGCAGCCAGCGACGCCCCACTCTTTGAAACATTGACACAAACCGGCAAAGTCCGCGCCGCCGGCAGTGTTTTCCGATCCACTCAGGGATTTTGGCTTCAGTTGCCCGCGCCAGACCAGGGCAGCCCGAACCGTCGGGTAGAATCTTAAAGTTGGTTCCCCCAACCACGCGGCGCGGCGGTTCGTAGTTCCGCCTTCAGGCGGTGGAGCGACTCGCCGCCTGAAGGCGG
>JAEUIF010000508.1 GCA_016795185.1 Planctomycetia bacterium
CGGCCCGGGGGGGGCTGGTGCTGACCGCAATTTTGGGGGTGTGGCAACCACTGTATGGCGGGCCGGGGGGGGGGGGGCTCCCAACCCCCCCCCGCGGCCGGATCGTTTTTTGACTGCGGAGCAGTCCATGTTGATCTCGCATTCGCATCGCTTCATCTTCATTCACATCTACAAGGTCGCCGGAGTAAGCATCCGGACCGCGCTGCAACCTTACGCAGCGCAGCCTCGCTCGAACGTCCGCGAACTCTACGAACGCTGGCGCGGCCGGGCGACCACGCCGCGCCTGGACACCCACGCCATGGCGCGCGAAGTCCGGGCCGCGCTGCCGGCGAAGCTCTTTGACGGCTACTTCAAGTTCGCCTTCGTCCGCAACCCGTGGGACTGGCAGGTCTCGCTCTATCACTTCATGCGCCGCAGTCCGCTGCACCCGCAGCACGCGCTGGTCTGCGCGATGCAGGACTTTGACGAATACCTTGCCTGGCGAGTTCAACATGAAGTACGCTTGCAGAAGGACTTTCTGACGGACGGCAACGGGCGCGTGCTGGTGGACCACGTCGGCCGCTTCGAGACGATCGGCCAGGATTTCGACCACATCTGCAAGATGCTGAACCTTGCGGCCCCGCTGCCGCACGAGAACAAGACCGACCACGCGGACTTTCGCGCCCACTACAACGAGCGCACCCGCGCGCTGGTCGCGGAGTCCTTTCGGGAAGACATCGAGATGTTCGGTTACTCGTTCGACTGAACGGCGAGTGGCCGGCGTGAGCCGTTTATTCGGCCACAGGAGCGCGTCGTGGATGAGGCGCTGTTCGGACCACCGGAAAGACTGCGCATCCCCGCCGAAGGGCCGGTTGAATATGTCGGCCGGTTGGAGGACGGCACCCAATACATGAGTTTCATCACAGGTGCAGTGCCGGATGGCTACCTCTTCAACCTCAACAACGAGGACTGGCGCACGGTCAAGAGTTGGATTGGGGTGTTGCACCTGTTTGACGACGAGGGTAACCACTTCAAGACCGAGACGCGGCATGGCGGCTACGACAGCGAAGGTTGGGATGCGGCGTGCGACAGGGCATGGACCCAGGTGCGCACCATGTTCACTCCCTACCGTGACTGGAGCCCGAAGCGCTGCGACATTTTCGTCAAGCCGTTTTCCGTGGTCATCGACGGGATCACGCACGGTTTGGTGTATCGGGCGACCCAGCCTGAAGAGGACGGGCCGGTGTTCGAGGGCGTTTTTCTTGAGCCACGGGACGTGATATTTCATCCGCCGTGGGACAGCGGTGAGTGGTCGACGTAACCGGGTCGAACAAGCCGTCGCTGGTCTGCGCCACAATCCAGCTATCAGCGTTCCGAAGCGCTGCGAATCGCGGTGTCGAGCGGTGGCGATCCTTCGCTTGTCGGCTCCGGCTCCTTGATCGGTTGCGGTCGCGGCGACGGCAGTTCCGCCAGCACCAACAAGAATCCCGCCATCAGCCCATAGGCAGCGGCCCAGTGCAGCGGCGATTGCAGCGCTGCGGTGGTGGGCAAAGTCCGCATCACGTCCCACGGCCAGGCGATTTGCTGGTCGGCGAACGGTGAGTGAATGATGCCGAACAGGCTGCACGCGCCCGCCGTCAGCAGATAGGCGGCGGAGCGGCGCAGCTGGCCGTCGAGCATGGCCGCCAGCGCTGCGCCCCAGAGCAGGCTGGTGATGATGAAACCATTGGCCAGGCAGTGCAGCGTTTGCAGCACCTCGGCGTTGGCCGGCGGGTTCGGCCCCAGCGACATGCCGACCAGTAAGTTTCCCAGGTAGGCCAGTGCCGGCAGTGAAGCCAACGCCACGGCGGGATAGTGCTTTACTGGCGTGGCGTGAAACGATTGCGCCGTGATCTCCAGGCCGACGAAAACCAGCACCGGGAACATCACCACCTTGGGCAGCCAATCGAATAGATGGTGGAAAAGTCCGGAGAAGCCGAGCACGCCGATGAACAGCGCCGTGGCCAGGGTGTAGGCTGCCCGCCCGCCCATCGCCTTGTAGGCCGGCTGGCCGATGTAGGGTGTGTTTTGAATCACACCACCGCAGAGGCCGGCGACCGTTGTCGCCAGTCCTTCGGTCAGCAGGATGGTGCGCGTGTCGTACTCCTCGCCGATGGCGGCGGCGCTTTCGGTGCAGTCGATGCCGCCGATCACCGTCGCCAGCGCGAAGGGCAGCACCACGGGTAGCTTGCCGAGTGCGTAGAGGAAGACCCGCTGCCACCAGGGCCATTCCCAGGCGATGGCGGGCATCGGCGGCACCGTGCCGGTCAGGTGCAGACCATGCACATCGTTGCCGGAAACCAACTGCAATCCGGTGGTGTTCTCCACGGCGCGGAAGAAAAACCACGCCGCCAATCCGACCAGTACCGCGACCAGCGCACCGGGCAAGTGGCCGGGCAGCGGCCGATGCGCGACCAGCGTGACGAGAATCACCGCGAGCGCCAGCATGCCGACCAGCGGCACCGCCGCGATTTCGGTCAACAGCGGCATGAAGGCGATCAGCGCCAGCGCAATCGCCGCCAGCGAACCGAGCAAGCCCGCGCGCGGCACCCAGCGACGGACGGCATTGCCCAGCGGCGCAATCGCGGTCTTGAACAAGCCTGAGAGCACAAGGCTGACCGCGCCGACGTGCCAGGCAAAATACATGGCCGTATCGCGGTCGCCGGGATGATCGCGCAGCCAGTCGCCCAGCGCCGGCAGCAACACCAGAAAGCCGACGGCAAAGCTGCTGGGCGTGTCGAGCCCCAGCGGCATCGCGGTCACATCATCGCGGCCCAGGCGTTTCGCCAGGCGAAAGGCCAGCCAGGTGTAGACCAGATCGCCAATGAGCACGCCGAGCGCGGTGCCCGGCACCATGCGCGCGATGACGAACTCCGGCGTGAAGCGGTCCGTCGCGTGGGCTGGCAAGGTGATCGTGCCGGCCAGCAGCACCAGCACGGCGACATTGTCGAGCATCAAGCCG
>JAEUIF010000525.1 GCA_016795185.1 Planctomycetia bacterium
ATCGCACTCCAGCTCAAGAAAAGTCGACTGGCCAAGGTTCCACGGAGGTACCAGGGCTGGCCGAGACATCGGGAGCAGGCGGACTCATGGCCTGGGAGACTAACCATGTCAGCCGTCGTCGGAGGCAAACGCCAGTAACTGGATGAATCTGCGGCACGAGTTGACGTGCTACCGTGGGATTGTCACCGCCCGGCACAAACAACGTCAGTCCACCATTCGAGATAGCCAGACCCGGCTCGTAAATCTGTGCGACGTAGTCGGACCTGACCCCCAGGGGGAAGATGTTACGCACGCCGTCCCCCGGATAGGGGTAATGCAGGGTAGCCGGAAACCAACCGGAGGGAGTGTATTTCAGGGACAACCATTGGCGGTCGGGCAGTCCCAGGCGCGTGCACAGAAGCCGGTTTAGCAGCCGTTGCAAGAACGCTGGCCGCTTGTTGATAGGTACGTTCTGGTTCCACTCATCACGATACGCGTCTGCAGTTCTGCGTTGCGCCCGGCGCTCTTGCTCAAGATTGCAGTCGGCGAGGTACGGCTCAAATTCGGCGGGCACGGGCACCGAGTCTCTGAAAAATGGGAACACTGTTCGTGGCAAGGTCAGCCGCTCTTTCCAGTGTTGCAGCTGCCTTCGGCACCAACACGGCTCGCCGCCCAGGTCTTCAAAGGCGCGTTCCCGGGTCTGGTCGTGATGCAGAAGGGACAACTGGCCTTTTTCATTAAAGCGGATTGTGTGAACGACGTCGCCCCGGCACGGCTCGTTAACCGACAACCCGGTCGGGTTCATTCGCTTGGAGTTCATCGGAATCACCTCGCTGTGGTTGCATCGTGAGGGGCCGTAGTGCAGTTAGCTCTGGAGCCCAAACGGAGGAGTCCAGCCCCAGGGCGCGAAGATCGAGTATTCTGGAAATGACCATTTGGAACCACTAACAGTTCTGACCGTGAGAACCAGGCGGCGGCCATCGTCCCATCGCTGAAATGACCACAGATCCCCCGAGTCGTCGAACTGATAGCCCGACGGATTATCACACAGATACTCGAAAGCCTGTCGCTGTGTCTCCTTGTCCTGCTCTTTGCAGTAGATGCGAGCTCGCTTATCGTCATATTGCTGTTGTAGCATTGCGCGGAGGTCATCGTCTTCCCTATACATCGCATCCCAGACTTCGGGACCATACAAGTTACAGTGCTCCTTGCGGACCTCGGCGCGAACCCTACGAACCGTTTCGTCGCCGATCAGCCCTGCAAGTGTTTGCAGACGCTTGTAAGCATCATCGATCTCGGAGGGGCTGGCGTCCTCCAGTGGCTCGCCTCGAAACGCATCCAGATTGAACATGTCAAGCTGTCGGGCCCAGTAGCGGGCCACGACGAGAAGTTCTTCATGAGTAAGGTCAGCGTTCAAGTTTGTTCTCCACGAAAGAAGGACTGTTAGTAGCTTCGGTTTTCTGTGCGTCACCATGCCCGTGCGCGGCCACTAGGCTGAGCAGATCGACGCATTGGTTCCGGGCCGCGCCTTGAATGATCTGGTCGAGCTGCTCCCGGGTCAGGTCGCCGGGGTCCTTGCCGCCCGGCAGGTGGACCAGCACGCGCCGGGGGACGGTATCGCGGAGCTGGTCGTAGAGTTCCTGGGCCTCGTCAATGGCGTCATTATCGAGCAGGATGACGACGGCCCCCTGGCCCCAGTGTTTCGCCAGCAGCGCCCGCTGCGCCAGAGAAGCGTGCTTCCCCAGCAGGGCCACCGAGCAAGGACCGACCCGCCAGACATCGCTGGGCCCCTCGCAAACGACAACGTAGGGTGAGCGCCGGGCCTGGTCGAAGTTGTAGAGCAACTCGCCTCTCGGCAGGTCACGCATGTGGTAATACTTGGGTACGAACTTGTTCGGCGGCTCACCAATGAAGCGCCCGGTCCAGCCCCGCGGCTCGCCGTTCATGGTGATGGGAATGATGATCCGGTCCTTCGCCATCGACATGACGAAAGGGTCCGTCCAGGGGCAGTAGTTCAGCCCCAGGTGCTTGCTGAGCAGCACGGGATCGAATCCCCGACTGCGGAGGTAACGGCAGGCGTCGTGGTCCTCCGGAAGCTGGTCGAGCGGAATCAGCTGCGTGGGCCAGATGACCTCGACGGGCTCGGCGGGCGGTGGGGCGCCCGGGAGGATCACATCGCGGATGCCATCGCCGACGTCGGCAAAGACCTCCCGGTAGAGGGCCTGCTGACGGTCGTAAGACCTGAGACACTCCTCGTTGAAGCAGTGAGCCAGCCACAGATTGCGGGTCTGGGTCCGCAGGTCCCAATAGCCCCAGCGGTGGTTGATCCACAGGCGCTGGCGCGTGTCGCCGCAGAACGGGCAGGATACACAATAGGTTTCGCCTCGCGTGGTGATGTCGAGCCGTACCTCAAGGTCGGCCGAAAGATACGGTCGGCTCACCATCTCCACGCCTTCGTGGGCGATACGGACGTGGCCGAAGACTCTGTCCAGGCGGTCGTACAGCTCCGGGCGCAACAGTCGTCCTGACATCGGTCGCTCCTCGGTGACTCTCCAAATTACGTAGGTTGTGTTGGTTCGCTCTCTTTGCAGGTCGAAGGGAGGTCAAAGCCCATTCACCCCTGCTCACCCCCATTCACCCCGGGAGGGGTGAATAGCAACCTGTTATTTGGCAAGAGGTTAAGTGTCAATTCACCCCATTCACCCCTATTTTTGCGGAGCATGTACCTTTAGAGAGAAGAATTTTCTTTTCGCGAAGGGACATCGCGTGAAAAAAACTTTTCCCTATAGGGAAGCCAACATTGAGGGGTGAATGGGGTGAATAGAACTTAAGTCCTTACTATTATTGGGGTATCTGTTCACCCCTCCATTCACCCCATTCACCCTTTGGGCCTCTAATTCACCCCGACCCAGTTCTCCATGCCTTCGCAGCTTATCCTGGCCACCCATCTCCTACCTCTTCTCCCGTCGCCGCGCTTATTCAGATCGAGTCGATTCTCCCTGGCTCCGCTGATTTCACAGCCTTCTATTGGTCACCGAATCGCTGCTCGATTGCTCAGCGTCCGCCGGTTATCCAGGGCCTGGTTCCTTCCTGTCTTCCCTCACGACCTGATCCCCGGCACCCTGTGCTGCGGGTGACGACCCGGTTTTCCAACTTTCCGTGACCGCTTCGCGAACCACCTGGACGAACGCCTGCCGTTCTGCAAGCGTCTGCGCCCGGATACCCAGTTTGTTCTCCAGCTGGCGAACAGCGCCCGGCAGCCAGACCGGCTCTGCTGCCTCCGACGCAACCTCGGGAGGGCCTTCCAGGGCCTCCACCGCCTTGCGCGTGAGGCAAATGAGCTTGCGCCGGTGATCGCCCACGAGGGCCTGGTGGTAGCGCTTCTTGTCCTCGGCCTTGTCCACCAGCAGCCAGCCCCGGTCCCGCCAGGTCCGGACCACCGCCTCGTAGTCGAAGCCTCCCTCCTGAAGGACCTGGCTCAGCTTCATCGGCAGGAAGCCTACGAACTCCCACGGCCCCGTCTGGCCACAGGGATCGCGATCGGCGGCCCAGTGGCCTGCCCAGCCGGTGTTTGGCTGCCCCTTGGCCATCTCCCGGCGCCCGCCCCAGAACTCTTCGGCATGGGCGCTGGCCCAGTCCACGGCGTAGCGCAGCGCCTCGGTGGCGCGGTCGGCTTCCGCGGCTTCGGCGGTGAGAATGTCCCACAGCGGAGCGATGAAGTTGCGCTGGAGTTGAGGAAGCCCCAGGGCTTTGCCGGCGAGATGGCCGGTCAGGGCCAGCACGGCGAACGCATCAGCCAGGCGGCCGACCACGGCGTTGGCGCCAGCCTTCTTCAGATACTGGGCCTGGATACGGGCGTACCAGGTGCGCCAGAGTGGCCACTGGTCCTTGTGCCGCAGCAGGAACCGGACCCAGCGCGGCCCCGCGTGTCCGTAGTGGCGCAGCAAGTCCCCGTTGAGCTGCTTGACCAGGATCGCGGTCGTTGCGTCCGACTTCTCGAACGGGCTGCCCCACAGGGTCAGCACGCGGGCCTTGGTGCCGGCATCGTTGCTGTACGATGTCGCCGGCGCCTCGCCCGAGCTGAGCAGCACGGTATGCCAGGTGCCGGTGCGCTGGGTGCCGACGAGCGAACCACGACCGCGCCCCCGGCCGCTGGCCATCTCGTAGAGGAACTCGCCGATGTCGTCCTTGCGCTTGACCAGCTTGGTCTCGTCGAGGATGACCGGCAAATTGTTGAGCACCGTGGACGCTCGCTCGCGCCAGACGCGGGTCGAGTTCCAGCCGGACATCGCGGCCTTGGGCGACTTCTCATCCGGGCGGCCCCAGACGCTCGCAGCGATTCGCAAGGTCGTGGTCTTGCCCTTGCTGGTCTCGCCGCAGAGATCGACCCCAAAGTTGGCAAGGTCGAGGATGGCCAGGACGGGAGCGCTGAGGCTCGCCGCGACGGCCAAACGCACGCGCGGGTAGGCCAGCGCAGGCAAGATCGCGGCTCGCCATTCCCCGAACCTACCCGAAGGATGAAAACCGTCGGCGAGCTGATCGTCCCCAGTGTCCGCGCCCCGGAACAGGATCTTGCCCTCGGTGCCGGCTTCCGCATCGGTCCCGGCCTGCGCATCGGCCTCAACTTGACCTGTAAACGGAATCGTCGCAGGCCGGTCCGTTGCATTCTCGCCGTCCGCAACAGGGCGTTCTTCCTTTTCCTCACCATCCAGCAGGGTCTGAGTTTGAATCAATCTCCGACCCCACAGGAATGAGGTCATGCCCTCTGCCCAGCCCATCTGGGACGAGACGCGAACCTGCGGCAGGTGGACCAGATTGACCGCCTCGAAATCCGCCAGGTACTGCACAACCTCCGCGGCGTTGTTCGACGTGACGGGAACGCCCACCGCCGCCAGGTTGATAATGGTGCGGTTGCTGGCTGCTTCGACGCGGTTGACGATGTGTTCGTGCCACTGGCCCTCGCGTTTCCAGGCCAGGCGCCAGGCTTCCGTGCCGTCCGCGATATTCGTCAGCCGACCGCTGATGACCAGCGGCGCCGAGAGAATTTCCTCCTCGGTCTCGCCGCGCAGCCGGCTGATTGCCTGGCTGGCTACGTCCCAGCCGGCCGGAACCACGGTGCCCGGTTGCACAGGAGCGTCCCCCAGGCAGTCTTGCACTCGAACTGTTGCACTGCCGTCGCCCTTGGCCTCCGCGCCCATCTGGGCCTGGGGCGCGGCAGCAACGATGTCGTACATGCGGCGCAGCCGCGGCAGGGTCGGCGCCGTCCCGCGCTGGACTTTAAGCGTCCGGTGCAGCTCTTTGATCACCTCGTTGACCGCCAACTCCGACGCATGACTCTCCGCCAGCTGCCGGAAGAACTGGTCAATGAAGGTCTCCAGCCTGCCGGTGGTCCAGGACGGCTCGATTTCGTGCAGGCGGTCGGCAATGAGCCGATCCAAAGCCTTGGCGTTACCGGACTCACCAATACCTCTTGTCGGGTCTTCCGTGGCAGGCGCGGAAGCGCTCGGTGTGGCATCAGCAGCCGGCAGAGTCGCGACCTGGTCCCAGTCCAGCAGACACGACTGGATCTCAGCAGGCGCCTGCTTGTTTTCTGTTGTTTGGGAATGTGTTTGAGTCGGGGGTAGAGTTTCCATACTGCTTTACCTCCAGGCATCACCTACCAACGTGCGCTCAATGGAGCGGCCTCCGAGCCGGCTTTATGTTTTCATTGCTTGGCACAATATGGTAGGATGGGTTCCATCGTACTTGGGCTCTCAGTGGGCGTCAAATGGGAGGAGTGTGAGTAAAATTTTACTCACACTATTCATCACACGACCTATTGCTATTTGCGCGCACCACGGCACGCTATTGACCAAGCGCAAGGAGGCTAACATGGCTGATACTCGTGAACGGAGTCGGTTGCTGTTTGATACGGACGAAGTCGTCAAGCGAGCCATCCGCATGCGCGCCGGGCTGGACGGCGTCCGTATGGGGGACGTGATCAACGGCGCCCTGAAAACATACTTGGCCGACGAATTGGTGTTGCTGAACACGCGCTTCCCCGAAGTGGAAGCCTTGCCGGCCAAGCGCCGGCACAAGGACACCGCGAACCAGGACGAAGGGCGGAGTAAGCAATAGGCTCGGCGCACCTGGCGGAGTCTCCGCGCCAGTGCCCGAAATGCACGCCTCGATGAGGAACCGGAGGCTGATTTTGTAGCGAGCTGCGTGGACATTACAGCCTTGCTGAGTTACCATAATGAGACCTCACAGGCAGAGGTTTTCCATACTGCGTGACCGGCCCTTATGGGCCGGTCACCTGTTCATTGGAACTGCTGTCGACCACACTGGGATCCTGTCTCCCACCGTCCCGCTTTTGACGTAGACGGCTGATAGCCTTGCGGATCAGATCCATCAAACGTCGCCTGGCCAAGCAACCAGTCTCCGGGACGTTGGTCGCTGCGGCGCCGTTATCAGGTAGCCCCCCCCTTCCCAATCGGAGGGGGCAACTGTCACATGATCGATGCGCAGCTCAACCGTTCCATCGCCGACATCCACTGGCCGTAACACGCTAGCCCAACCGCTTCGGTGTTGCGGGTCGCTCAAACTAAGAATGAGCCCTCGTCTGCAGAATGACAGGCCAGGCTGGTGAATGGTCTTGAACCAATCCCGACCGACACTACACGAATTCGTTGGCCCCACGATGCAGGGCGGCTTATTTAGCGCTATTAGCTCATAGTAATACGGGCTATGGGCCGTGATGCGAATCCACTCACGCTCGGCTAGATTCATGCGGTGGCTAATGAGCCGATTAAGAAGCTTGGCCAATACGCCGGGCCGCTCGTAGTAGGGCAGGTCCAAGTAGTTTTCGCGTGCGTCCCGCCGCCTTTGGTCCGACCGCTGCTGCCGCTGCTGCCGCTGCTCGCGGCAGGCGCGCCAGTAGGGTAACACCGTGGACGGGAGGATCGACCACCGGCATCCGTGTGCGAGGGCATAGCGCCATCGCTCCAGGAACCGGTAACAGCCGTACACGGCGCCGCCCATCTCCTTCCAGATCTCCAGGCGTTCACGGTCCTGGCGCGTATGGTCCAGCAGCACGAACTGCCCCTCGGTGTTGATCGTGAGCTTGTGAAAATGATTGCCGATGCACTGCACCCGGATCACCAGGTCCGTGGGATACGAGCGTTTCTTCATAACGGTCACCTCCGTCCGTTTCGTCGCGAGCGCCCCAGTGCGGCGGGCCGTTCGGCTGAGGAACGGCCGGCCGCGGAGCCCGTTTTCCGTTCAGTCGTCCAGGCCCTGTTCCTCCTCCTCGGGAGTCGCATGAACGATCAGCTGCCGCATCACGATGGGCTTGACTTGCAGTTTCAGTTCGGCCACGCGGACTTCCCCGAGCAGCGTGATGAGGTTCTTGTACGTGAAGCGGTGGTCCTCATGCTCGTGGACCAAGGCTGTGAGGGGACCGTCCTCGACCGGGGCGCGGGCGTCCAGGCGCTCCATGATCTGCTGGCGGAGTGCCACACGCCGCGCGGTCGCCTCCTTCAGCGCCTGGTACTCTTGAAGCATCGCCTGGGTAATCAGCTCCGGCTTGGCATCGCTGGCCAAGATCACGGCCGGCAGGTTTGCGGTCGGTAACATGGTTCGACTCCTTTCGACTGAAAAAAATGGATTGTTCGCCAATCGATCGTCCTTCGGGATCTGGCGAACGTCGCGCCTGGCGGTGCAGACTCAGGGAGCAACTGCGTCTGGGCGTCTACAAGGGTGGGGCACGCCGCCGCCGCGTGAAGAACGGCGGCGTGCCCGGCACCCAAGGGCGTTGACTACAGGGCCGCGGACAGCGCCGCGGCTGGGGAGGCTTCCTCCTGGGCCGTCGTGGCCGGCTGGTCGGCGATCGCCTGCAGCGTGGTCGGCAGGTCGCTGAAGACCTCCCCGAAGAACGCCTGCAGGCCCTCCACCTCGGCGGACGCCGCCAGGCGGCGCCGTTTGATGTTCCAGCGCTCGCGGGGCCGACCCTCGAACGTTTCGACGTCACAGCTGACGTCGATGTCGCGCCCCACGAAGTCGATGGAATCCGGCCGCCCCGGGATGAGTTCCGTGAGGCCCTTGAGCATGTGCCCCAGCGGAATCAGTTCGGCGCGGAGCCGCAAACAGGCGTTCCGGCTGTTGACGGAGTGGCGGTAGTAGCGAATCTCCGGGGGACAGGCGACGAGCAGGCCCTCGTCGTCGTACCGACCTTGGATACGCAGCGCCATCACAAACTGGATGGTGTCCGTGGTCAGCGCGTGCTCGAAGCTTTGCTTGAGCACCCGTGCCTGGTAAACACCTTCCGGATACAGCGAAACCGTCATGGTTCCCTCCAACAAAACTAGGAATCGAAATCCGTTTCTTGATAGCCAGTGATCACGGTGGTCCCCTGCAATGCAGTTGCCTCCGTGCGTATGCAGCGCTCATCGACCCCTCCGAGCTAGGCGATTCTTGTCGTGTCCTGCGCCTCATCGCCGCAGCCCCGTCTTCGTGGCCCACAACATCGCTGACTGCGCAGCCGCTGAACCCGTCATCGTGCCGGCGCTCACAGGTCAGACAGCCGCTCCGCCTCGGCCGCGAACCGCTTCCGAAGCGCCTTGATCTCTTTGCGCCGCTGGCGCGCGGTCAACCGCGCCCAACGCAGAGGATTCTCGGTGCGGGCCATCAGCGCCAAGTCCTTGTCCGGCAAGCGCGCCAGACCCCGGAAGAATTCCGGATT
The DNA here is from genome assembly GCA_016795185.1 of Planctomycetia bacterium. Taxonomy (GTDB): domain Bacteria; phylum Planctomycetota; class Planctomycetia; order Gemmatales; family Gemmataceae; genus JAGVLI01. The sequence goes on from JAEUIF010000525.1 coordinate 8,699, forward strand.
AGAGGTACTCGGCGGCCAAGGCGGCTGACCGTGCCACCGCGTATGAAAGAGCCTGACTGGCTTGTCGACCGACTTGTCGACTGGCTTGTGGGTCGGTTTCCCGGCAACTCCGGCCCAGAACGCCTGGAGCAACGGGACATGGATCGCCGTGATGCCCGCCGTTTCCCACGCGCCGTCTGCGTGGAGCGCGGCCAGGCCAAATCCCCCGCCCGTAAGAGCCATGACTATCGCCGCATCCACGCGCTTGGGGTCGTTCGTCGGTTGCTCCTTGGTCTCGCCACGACTGGCCCACATCTTGGTGGCCAGGAACACCGCCGACGGAGATTCGCCGTTGGCGGCGTACAGCATCCCGATACTCTGCAAGTGCGCAAAGCGATCATCGGTCATCTCGATGCTGAGCCGGTCCTCGCGGCCCGCGCTGTGGACGACGATGAGGGCCTCGCCGTCCGGCAAGGCAAGCGCCTCGGGTTTCAGGGCGTCAATCATCGCAATCAAGATCCCGCTGGCACGGCCTTGGAGCTTGCCTTCGGCCGGGTCAGCGTTGGAGCAGGTAGCCGGGGCTGCGACGTTTCCTTGGTCTGACGGGCTGCTCGCCTGGTGCTGGCGTACCTCGGCAACGAGTTCCGCGTACGTCGCCGGCATCTCCGGATCATCCTCATCGCGGTTCACGGGCTCGGTGCAGGATGCCAAGGCGTCTAGTAGCCAGTCCGGCGCCTTGCCCGGAGCACTAAGGTAGTAGGCTTCCAGCGTGCACCTGCGCCACGCGTGGATGTCCTTTTCGGCAGCCGCACGTTCCGCTTCGCTCGGGTCGCATTCGTCGGTCCAGCTACAGCGCGGACACAGCTTGATCCGCGTTCCTGCCTCATCCCGGACCGCAAACAGATCGGTTCTACACCGAGGGCAAGCCTCGATGATTTCTTCTTTGTTGAGCTTTGCCAGTCCTCGTTCCAGGTGTTCAGCGAAGTCCGGCGTCATCTGCTGTTCGAGCGCGCGTTTGCACTCCGGATGATCTCGCTCATGTTTGCCAACCGCATCACCGTAAAAGTGGATGAAGGTGGCGCGATTTCCAGATCGGGCAAGGGCGTCCCGGACGTCGAAGTCGAGCGCCGTCAGGCAGAAAGGGCAGATGCCAAACTTGGTGATCACGATATATGCCAGCTCGTCATCGCTTTCCGGGCACGGACTCTCGAGGAAGGCCATGTGCTTGCGGTGTGCCGCAATCAACTCCCTCATGGCTTTGGTCAGCTCGATCGCCGGCGTCGGCCCTTGGGGCTGCTGGTCGCCAGCACGATTGGCGCCATCATTCGCGGCAATGGCGCAGACACTCACTCCGCACAGAGCGACGATCAACAAGACCACCAGAACAGTGAACCCAGTCATAACCATCTCCATCCATGAGAACCATCAAGTGCGGGCGCCTCCGCGGCGTCCGACATCGCCTCTTCCGTCCCTGAGCGTCGGGCGAGCGGTTGCTGTCCTCCATGACAAAGGAATTGAAACGTCGACCCAGCACCAGCTGCTGTATGGTCGCTTGCCAGCGCACCAACCGGTCAATGCAAGGGCGATCCTAATGACGCCTGGAAAACCGTTCTACGGCTTCTAGTGGCTCATTTGCGGCGAATAATGGACCTCTTCGCGCGGCGGGAGCTTGATCGCGTAACCACCGTTGCGGCCGCGCGTGCTCACGATGAACTGGCGCAGTACGGCTGGAAGATGGTTGTTAAGGAGTCGGTCAAACCGCTTGCCGCACCGGCAGCCCGGAATGCGGCGCAGCTCCTTGTGGGAGACAACGCGACCTCCGCCCTGCGCGATGCGCTCGAAAAGAAGGAGCGTGGTCGCATGATCGACCAGGGCGATCCGAACCCCGTCGAGCGAAACTTCACGGGTCTGCAGATCGGTGGTCAACCGAAGGAGGGCCAGCTGCGTTCTTGGCATGATTCGCAACTCCGTCAGCACGTCGTTCTGAACGTCAGCGCTAGGCCAAGCCAGGACGCCGTGCCTCAAGGAAATCTGGATAAGCGCACCGGTACTCCGTCCGCCTTGTACCATGCGAGTGCGCACGATGTCCGCACTCCGCAGATCCTCAGCGGACCAATTCCAGGTCAGCTCACCAGCCGGTTTGCTTCTTGTGTGTTTCGACGTTCGACGCTGGGCGAAATCTGTCGGAAGCCGTGAGTCCTCTTATTCTTACTGCTGCTCGGGCACTTCGACGCTGACTTCGACAGTCCGATTACGCTCAAGGGTTGTCGGCCGCGATGAACCACTCGACGATCTTGTTGTTGCCGGCGCCGTGGCGCTCGATGCGGCCGTGCCCGCGCTCTGTCAACTCGACAAGCAATTTCTTGGCTCGAGTGGTCGGCGTCGCCTTCTTGGCGCGGACCAAGTCGCGCGCCGTGCAGCGCCCGCCGTGGCTTTGGACCCACGCCAGGATCTCGTCGAGTTGCCCGTCTTCAGGGGTGCGCTGCAGGTACTGATGCACCCGGCACGCGTGACTCTTGAAGTAGTGAATAAGTTGCGCAGCACGATCGACGGAGTCGGCGTCGATCTGGCCTTCGGGTCCCTCAGTCTGCGCCCACCACAGGTAGTGCAGTACCAGCGCCAACCGGAGGATATAGGTGCGGAACTTGCCCCACGGGGCGCGGAGGGACAGCGCCAGGTCCGGGCGATTCATTTCGTCGGCGTGCGCGTCCCACCAGGTCACGAGCCGATCCATGCCAGCTGAGGTGAGACACACCTGGCGCGGGCCCGTGACGCCGTCGTCGCCCGTGACCACGTCGAGCTGGCGCAGACGCAGCAGGGTGTCCCGCCACTGCTGCCGAGTCGATTCCGACAGCGTTGCTGCCGTCCATTTCGGCGCGCTGGTCGCGGGCGGGAACGCAAACAAGAAGCGCGGGACAAACCCATCGTGGCGGTTATCCGCATTCGCCAGAGTGCCGAGCTGGTCTGGCGTCAGGCCTCCGATGATGCCGATGAACGGTCGTGCGATAGTGGTCGGCATCGCGCCCTGGTTCTTGCGATCGACGATGTGACAGGTCCCTGACCACGCCGCCAGCCAGAATTGCCGGTCCGTGCCGCGGCCGCCCTTGTACTGGTTCATGGCGCGTGGCAGGGCGGCACCCTCGTCCGCGGCAAGGACTAGGCCGCGGGAGCGCTGCAGGATGGGCGCGAGGGCCTCGACGGTGATGTCGCTGACGATCAGGCGCTCGGGGCCCCCGCCGCGTTCCTCAGTACGGGCACTGGCGGATTGGTAGTCTTGGAGCAGCTGGAGCTGGAGGTCTCGGAGCGGTTGCAGGACCGCTTGCAGCGCGGGCGACTTGCCGCTGGAGGAATCGCCGACCATCATGGCGTACAGGCGTGGCCCTTCTTCCCAGTTTTTGTCCTGGAGGAACACAGCGCGGCTGTTGCCGATCGCGGCCGCGGCGGCGACCAGCAGGGGCAGCGCTACGTAATCCTCGGGGATGGCCTGGGCGCTCGCTACCGCGCCACAGTAGTTGCGAAGAGACGGCGGGAACACGTCAACGGGGTAGGAGGCCAGTTGAGGCCCTGCGGTTTGCCGGATTGACGCCATCGTCACGCCATCCATCGGGACGGTGCCGGCCGCTTCGCCCCGGTGCGCGCCATTCTGGCTGGCGTCCAGCGCCTGGCAGGTCGGAGGCTGGGGGGACAAGTTCATCAAAATCCCCATAACAGGCGATGAGCTGGCGAAGGTTCCAACCCGATGAGCGCGGCTGCGCTGCTACCCGATGGTAAATGCGACCGATCAACTCCGAGGGACGAGACCGCGTTGCCAGGGAACTGGCGTCGGCCTTGAACGGTTGTTGAGGAACGAGCTGCCAGACAACTCCCAAGGAACCGTGCGATTTGTGAACGGATGAGCGTGCTGCCAGACCGCACGTTTTCCTTCCCGTGGTGGTGCCGCGCAAGCGGCATGAGCCGTTCACTCGGTCTGAGCGTTCAGAATAACAACCCCATCGAGGGGGACAAGCGAGATGTGCTGCGGTGTCGCAGTTCGGCCGTTATCGTCCGTGTTTCGGCGTCTTCTTCCGGCTTTTGTTAGGCCGGCGGCGTGACGGCAAACGCTGCTTCCATGCGGACCCTAATGCTTCATAGCGCTTCTCCGCGCGTTCGAACTCGGCCTGGGTATTGAACCAAACCGACCACCACTTGCCTTTCGGTTTGTGACGAACTAGCCAGATCGTGCCGCCAGCGGCCCAGTCGAGCAAATGATCGAGCTCGGGCCGCTTGCGGAGCGTCCCACTGGGGCTGGGCACCAACGCCTCGGCCAGCAGGGCGCCCGCGCAGCCGCCCTGGCTGGGCAGCGGGCCGAACGCGAACTCCGCCGGCCGAGCATCGGCGGGCGAATGCCATTTTCGTCCGGAGTCCGTTGGACCGACTGGCGCTGTGGGCGTTGTCGCGGTGCTGACTGGTCGGCGATCGGGTGCAGTCGAGCAACTCGAAGCAGAGACGATCTTGGTCGCCGCGGTTACGATCCGATCAGCCAAGGCCTTCGAGACGATTCGTTGGGGGCATTGACCCGGACCGAAGGCGATATCCCGAGCCCACGGGTACCACAGGTTGAACTCGGTTGGATTTGGGGCAAATTCTCTCGCCACATCAAATTCTCGTAGTTCCTCGCCATACTCGGTTGGGAAACCCGTTGATTGGCATCGTTCAACGATAGCGCATTCGAGCGCGCAATGAGGCCGAACGCGATCACGAATCTCACGGAGCTTCGCGACCCATTGCATGACTGCCGCAGCCAATGACTCGGAAAAGAGTGTGGGATCGAACGGGCTTGATGGGTCGTCCGGAAAAAAGTCCTCCGCGCAGGCAAGTAACTCGTCAAACCACCACGGCAGCCCCGCATAGAACCCTTGACGGTGGTTTACGAAACAGCGATAGAAGCGGACGGTGCTAACCAGCCAGGCGAATTGAGAGGGAGACGTCGCTTGGAATGCGGTGTATTTTTGGTGCAGATCCGTGTGGCGCCGGCTGATTACGTCGAAATACTCTTGGTGCCGCTTCAGGCGATCGTAAACACTCTCGTGCTCCTTGTAATCGTCCGGGGGGAATAGTACCATCCCGGGCGTCGACCGCTCGCAGGGCAAGTATGCCCATTGCAATTCATACGTCAGGTCGCACCTCGCGCTTTCCAGCCCCACGTCTTCAATCGCTTGCTCCAGCAGGTAGACTCGGCGCGCCAATTCTGTTTCGGCCTGCGTGCCGCGGATGGCGGCGCGAAACTGTGCAACATGCTCCAAGAGAACCTTGACGTCGGTCAGGTTCAGCACCTGGCCCTCGACGAACTTCGAGGATCTTTGGAGAAGTCGGAGGGATCCGGCGACGGGGTTCATTGCCAGGGTTCCACCTTGGTTCCAACGGTCACGTAGCTCAAACTCGCCTGAGACTCGGCCGGCGACGGCCGCCCTGGACCCCGCAAGTCGCCTCGCAAGTCGTCTGTGGACGCGACCCAGGCGAGCCAGACGCGCAGCGCCCTACAAGCGTTCGTGCATCGATACGCGAGGCCCGGTCGTGCTGCACAAGCAGGTCTCCTAGTTGCCCAAGGGCGCTGCCAGTCCCATCCGCCGGTTTGTCACGCGGTTCGCGTTCGGTAACCGCTGCGGAGCGAGAGCCGCACGGTTCCGGTACGGAGACTTTTTCTGCGTCCGCGAGCTTGGCCTCGGCTGGCGGGGTGGCACCGGTGGCACCCCGCCGACGGCGGATCTGCCAGAACCTGGGTACTGGCGACTTTCTTCCCACGCGCGCTGTCGCAGCCACACCGGCGTTGTCTGAAGCCAAGGCCAATGAAGTTGCCCATGTAGTCAGCATAGGAAGCTGGTTTAGCGACAGCAGCGCCTGGGCAAGCAGAATGCCGCAGACTCGCTTGGGTGACCCCTGGCTGGGAGTGAGCGCAGCCTGCGTTTCGGCGGACTGGAATTGCTGATCGAAACACAGCTTGCGCCCTGACGCTCAGAATCGCGGTAAATAGCGGCGAAGAACGGCAAGACACGGTCAACTTCGTCCACGGTGGAACCTTGCGGTTGTCGAGCGCAACAAACCGAGGCAGAATCCTCTCAGGTTGGATGGCGTGGTGCGGAGAAAAACCGTGTTGACCATCAAGCAACTCTGCGAAAAGTACCCCTACCTCTGCCCGAGTACGGTCTATCTCTGGGTCGAGCAGCGGCAGTTACCTCACTACCGGCTGGGCGGGAAGGGGCGGCGAGGCCGAATCGTCGTCGACGAGGCCGACTTTGCCGCTTTCCTGGCCAGCCGGAAGGTGGATGCCGGACAGCTTCGCCCGGAGTTCAAGTTCAATCACGCCCGGTAGCCTTCTTCGCCGCTTCCTTCAGATGCTCGGTGACTTGGTCGGAATGGTTGTAATGTTCATCGACCATCTTGATCGACTTGTGGCCGAGCAAGGCCGACACCACGGACACCGGCACCCCGTTGAGCAACGCCTGCGTGGTGAAGGTGTGCCGCAGCACATACGACGTCAAGCCAGTCAGGTCCGGGATCTCGTGCTTTCTCTCCGGCGGCAGTTTCTTGCGCAGGGCCTGGAACTTGTCCCGCAACCGCTTGAACCGGCAGCGGATGCCATTGCGAGTCCACGGCTTTCGGACCCCACTGAATTTGCGCGTGGAACGAAAGATCGGCCCATCGGGATAGAGAGCCATGAGCTTCTTCGTCAGGTCCTGCACTGGCGGCGTCAGGTAGACGATGCGGGCCTCGCCGGTGTGGTCGGTCTTGTGTTCGTCGAAGACCCACTTGCTGCCGTCACGGCTCACGTTGGTGGCAGCGAGGCTGGCGACCTCCATCGGTCTGGCACCGGTCTCCAGCAAAGCGAAGCAGTATTCACGGAACTGCTCGTCGCGGATTGCCTGGTAGAGGAACGCTCGCTCGGCCGCGTCCATGACGCGGTTGCGTTTCTTCTTCGGCGGCCGCTTGACCAGTTTGAGCGGGCTGTCGGTGAGCAGACGGTTCGAGACCGCCCAGTTGAACAGGCGCTTGATGGCGACGATGGCATTGCGCCGGGCCCCCTTCCAACCCTTGTGCTCGTCGAGCCACTTGATGAACGCAAGCGGCGAGAAATCGGCGGCCTGAGCGGAGCCGAAGCGCTCCACGAACGGGACGATGAAGTAGCAGTAGAACTCGTAGCTCTTGGGTTTGGTGTGGACCTGGGCGTGGTCGAGGAATTGCTGACCGACCTCGGCGACCGTGAGTTTCAGTCGCTCATCGCGGGGCAAGTCGCCACCCTGGTCGATGAGCCACTGGCGGTAAGCAATCTCCGCTTCCGCCTTGGTCTTGCCGAGACGCTTCTGGTGTTTGCGGTCGATTTGCAGGTAGTACGCCTGCTTGTCCTTGCGGAACCAAATCTTCGGCACGATTGAGCCCTCCAGATCACGGCCGATCCGAAAGGCTCGGTAGGCAAGGGCGGGATCACTACTCCCGCCCTTGTCGTTTTTACTGCCCGTTTACTGCCCTACACCGGGCAGAGTTCGCCAAAAAAAAGAAGCCGCAGGTGTTGCCGTAACTCGTTGTTACGTCGTCCCCTGCGGCTTACATCGGGGCGACTGGCGTTTACCCTTTGTGAACGAAACTTCGGGCCTTTGGCTCGTCGAAGGACTCTTTCCCGAAACTCTTGAGTTTCCTGGGGATGCGGTCCTGGAACTGGTCCAGCCCGGCCTTTATCGCAAGGGCCGGTAAGACCGCTTCCATGCCCTCTCGGTGGCAAACTGTAAGGTTTTGTCGCCGCAGAGGTCATTGTCATGTCCCGTTCCATCCCGCTCGTTCCCAAGGACCCGAGCGGTCCGCTCCGCGTCCTGGTCATGGGCCGCATCTCGACCCCGCACCAGGACAAGGAGAACATCGAGGCATCTTACCGTTACGTTGAAAACTTTCTCAAGCATGTCCACCAAGGCCCGATGCACATCAAGCACCTGGGCGAGCAGGGCAGCGGCATGCGCACCGACCGGGCCACGATCATCGAAGCCGAGGAGGAAATCGAGACCGGCACCTGGGACGTGGTCATCACCGAAGACCTGGCCCGCTTCTACCGCAACCCGCGCTATCAGTATGCCTTCGTCCAGAACGCCGTCGATAAGGGCACGCGCGTCATCTGCATCGGTGACAACCTGGACACCGCCGACGAGAACTGGGAAGTCGCCATGGGCGCCGCCACCCTGCGGCACGGCCTGCACATTCCCGATACCCGCCGCCGGGTCCGCCGCACGGCCACCCACGCCTTCCACCGCGGCGGCATGGTGCAGCGCGTCCGCTTCGGCTACCGCAAGCTGACCCAGGAGGAGGCCGACTCCGGCCAGTTTGGTTCCAAGGGTCTGCGCATCGTCAAGGTGCCGGAACAGACGCCAGTCATTCGCGAAATGCGCGAGCGCATCCTGCGCGGCGATTACTACGAAGCAGTCGCCGACTGGCTCAACGACAATGGCGTGTCGCCCGGAGTTCACGTCAAGAACGGCAAATGGACCGGCAAGCTGGTCGAGGACAACTTGCGCGATCCCATCCTGTGCGGCATCCGCACCTTTCGTGATACCCTGTACGAACCGGTCTTCCGGACGGGCAAACACCGCCGACGGAAGAACGGTGAGCCCGAGACGGAGAAGTACCCCGAACTGGCGCACATGTCGGAGGATGAGCATCGCGAGTTGGTGAAGGTGATGGATGCACGGGCCGCCGAGCACCGACATTTGTCCGGACACCAGCATCCGTTGTTCAACAAGCCGCGTTCGCGGACGATCTGGCCGGGCCAGCACGCCCGCTGCGCCGTCTGCAGCGGATTGATGTACCGCTACAACAGCGAGTGGCTCAAGTGCCAGAATGCCCATGAACATGGCGCTGGCGCTTGCTGGAACCACGTGCAAGTTTCCTGCGCGTTGACCCAGGAGAAGGTCTTGTCCTGGCTGTTGACCTACTGCGACCAATTCCCCAGCTTCCGCAAGACGATGGCCGATGCCGCCTGGGCGGAACTGCAGGCCCAGCGCAAACGCTGCGATCGTAGCCAGTCCCTGGTGGATCAGCAGGTCGCCGAACTGAACAAGCGGGCGAAGAACCTGGCCAAGGCCATCGCGCTGGGCGGGGAGATGGAGGCGCTGGTGCAGCAGCTGGCCGAAGTCAACCAGCAGCTCAAGGAAGTCCGGCGAAAGAAAGCGGCCGGCACGGGGAACCCGCCTCCATCGGCCGTCTTCCGGTCACACCAGGAGGTAGAGGACCAGCTGGATGACGCACTCCGAGCGGTAGCGCAAAGCTCGCCGGAGTTCGCCGATCTGATGCGGTCCATTTTTCCCGTCTTCGTCATCCAGCCGATCCAGGCACTCGACTCTGGTCAGGTCCGGCCGCGTGCGCGGCTGGCGTTTCGGCCTGCAGCGCTGCTGGGCGGCGACTATGCCGCGAAGGACAGCGGCGACATCCAGGTTGAACTTGACCTGTTTCATTCGCCGGAACACCTCAGCCAGCTCCAGCGTTGCATGGCTGAACGGGCACGAGAGCCGAAACCGAGCCTGGAAACCATCGCGAACCGGCTCGGGCTGAACCGCATGACCGTGAAGCGTGCGCTGGATGTGGCCCGACGGATGCAGCAGTCGGGATGCAATGAACCCTACCGCGTTTTGAAACATCGCCCAGCCAGCGCTTCACGGTGGAAGGGCCGCCAGACATCAGCGTGATTCTCTGATGGTCCTTCACGGCCCTGCCATTTGGCGAGGCTTTTTCTTGCGCTCCTCGTCGGCATGTTCATCACCAGTTCGTTTCTTCGCCGTACCAATCTTCCCGGCCTCCGCGCGGTGCGGGGGCGATCCTCAACCGGATCGTCCCCTCCAAGGGGATGATCCCTCGCGCGGAGTCCTCATGATCGAATCAACTATTTCCATCTCCCGGATGACGCTGCCGCAACTGCAAGCAGTCTTCCTTGCGATTCGGCCCCGCATCCTCACGCATGCGGCGCTGGTCTTCCGCGGCGTGCCCTGCTCGCATCAGCGGGCCGAGTATATCGCCGAAACCGTGGCGGTGGGCTGGCGCTGGTTTCTTCGCCTGGCCGAGCGCGGCAAGGACGCCCGTCACTTCCCCATCGTCCTCGCCAGCTACGCGGCCCGCGCGGTCAAGAGCGGTCGTCGCCTCTGCGGCCAACTCCGGTCGAAGGAAGTGCTCAGTGAATTGGGGCAAAGGCGGCACGGCTTCCGGGTGCAGTCGCTACCTTCGTCCATACGCCGCAGCTTCGAGGAGCTGCGCCGGGAGAGCGGTGCCCAGCGGCGGATGGACAACTTCGAGGAGCGGCTGCAAGATAATCGGCAGACGCCGGTGCCGGCTCAGGTTGCTTTTCGTTGCGACTTCTCTGCCTGGCTGAAGACTTGCTCCCGCCGCGACCGGCACATGATCCGCGCTATGGGCGCGGAGGTGCGGACCCTGGACCTGGCCAAGAAGTTCCAGCTCAGTCCTGCAAGAATTTCGCAATTGCGACGGGAGTACGCGAACGACTGGAATCGCTTCTGCTCCGATCCAACCGACGTCGATCCCTGCCAATGTGTTTCCGCATGAATTGCGCGATCAAATGAGCGTACCAGGTGCTGGGCCACCCTGATTTGGCGATGAGTCGGTTCGCTTCCCGCATCGGCCACGGGGTCGATGTGGGAAGCGAGTCCGGAATCTGAACGCTAGTCTCGTTTTAGCCATCACGAGGAGGAGGAGGTGTAGCGGCCGGCGAGCGAGAGCGCATAGCGGCAGCCCAGCAGTCGGAAGAGCGGCAGGTAGGGTGTGCAGCATTTTCGGAAGATCCTGTATCGGTCGATGGGACGTCGATGGGACCGACGCGCGCATTGCTCGGTCTTCTGTGTATCGTCAACGTGCTACCTACCTGCAGACGAGCAAGGGTCAGAGCGACCTCATCAGCAAGCGTCGGCGAATCGCCTCCGGCAGCGGGGGCACTCGCCGTCGCACCCCTTGAGAAGCGCCGTAAAAGCCAGCGGGGCTCGGTGGGCGTAGTGGCGATAGGTAATGCCGCCGACCGAATGGCCGAGAATCTCGACCGACGACTCGGGGACATGCTCGTCGCAGTAGGTCGCACAGGTCTTGCGCAGATCCTTCAGCTCCCAGCTCCTACAGCTACTCCCTGCCGGTCTCGACATCTGTCTTTGGTCTGATCCTTGCCAACGTGCAGAGGGCCTGGAAGTGGGCGTTGGTCGCGCTCCGCCACCAAGGAAGACGGGCGCCTCAGGACGCGGGTTCTCTGGCATGATGCTCTTTAGGTTTAGGTGAGCGTGGACGGTGCGGTTCATCGGCTGGTGGAATGCTTTGCCTGTCTTCACCTGGCGGTAGAACAGCCATCCCCACGGCGACTGTACATTGACCGCCCGGTCAGGCGAATGCCAGCCCCACGAAACGTGCCGCCAGAGGATCGGCGTACCTGTATCGACGCCGTAATTGAAGGACACGACCAAAGGACCAAAGCGGCCCGCCAGTACCAACCGACCGGGACCGAGCTTTCCCAGCCCCGTGGCCGCGGCATCGAGTGGGGCGCGAAGTACAGCGCTTTGATCTCCGCCTCGGTGAGTTAGTGTCGCCCGGCCGCGTCACGCTGCTCCCTGGGTTTCGGAAAGCGGGGGGCGATTCGATCAACTCCTGCTCCCATGCCCACGACAGGACCGCTCGCAGGTGCTCACGAGCCTTGTTTGCCGTGCGGCCGGGGTTCGTTACCTCGTCGGCGACGGCCCGTTCATAGACCCAGTCCAGGAATGCGCGGACGTCCTTCCGCTGCAGCTCCTCGATAGGGACGCCGCCACCCCACTGCTCCCATTTCCGGATAGTCGAGAAGTACTCGTTACGTGTCCCGCGCGATACGGCCTTGGCACGCAAATAATTCTCCACCGCCGCCATAAACGTGGTTTGCATTGGTTCGGCTCCCGTACGTTATTCGGTGGATGGGGTCCAGCTCAAGACTACCCGACAAATCCCTTGATGATCGACTCCCCGGTTTGACTCCGGTCGTCGTTTATGCGACTGACCCCGGCAAAAAGATCACCGGTCGCCGATACACCAGGCGAGTTTGTTTATTCTCACAGCCTGGCGGAGTATCTTGCCAGTGGCGTTTCGGGCGGTCTCAATGAAGTGACCTGAAAGATTCCTCGCCAGCGAGAATCGCCGTAAAACCGAGCCGGTTTGCGGAGTGTAACTGTTGAGACAAATCACCACCCCTTACTACGATCACTGGGAGGACATTTCGATGAAAAAGTGGCTTGGGTCGCTGGGAGTGCTAATCCTCCTAGCCGGATTACTGACTGCGGCCGAGGGGACGATCAGCAAGGTCGATCTGGATAAGAAAACCGTCACGATCAAGGAAGGGGACAAGGACAACGATTACAAGTTCAACGACAAGGTGAAAGTGACCGTCGCCGGCGGAAAGGCGAAGGGCGGCAAGGGGCAGGCCAAAGAAGGCACCTACGCCGACTTCGAGAAGGTGCTGAAAGTCGGCGAGAAGTTGACGTTCGAGGCCAAGGACGGCGTGCTGACCGAGGTCAAGATCACCGGGATGGGGAAGGGCAAGGGTAAGGGTAAGGCGAGCGACTGACGCGAACCGCATCCGCCGCTGAACGCCCGGCACGAACCGGGCGTTCTTTATTTCATCCCCGGCCGACGAGACGAGAGGCGTAAAAACGTGCCGGCGTGCGGAGTGTAGAGGTTGGAGAGGTTTATGAACGAGGAGCCGGCGTCACGGCACGAGCAGTTCTTGAGACATTACTCGACCCACGAACCCGCGATCCGGGCGTTCGTGCGGCGGCTGGTCCCCTCGCGTACCGACGTGCCGGATGTCATGCAGGAAGTTGCCCTCGTCCTTTGGAAGAAGTTCGAGAACTTGCCCGACCCCGACGATTTTCGCCGCTGGGCGTTTGGGGTGGCGAAGTACGAAGCCCTAGCGTGGCTCCGCGACAAGAGGCGGGATCGTCTTGTGCTTGCGGAAGACGTTCTCGAACAACTCGCCCAGGATGCCACGGCACTCGAACCGGTTATGGACTCCCACCGGGTCGGTCTGGAGACGTGCCTGGAAAAACTCCCAGCCGAGCAAAGGACGCTCTTGTTAGCTGCCTACGAACCGGGTGCTCGCATCCAAGACATCGCCGAGCGGAGCCGCCGAACGGTCGGGGGCTTCTACCAATGGCTGCACCGCATGCGGCTGCAACTGCTCGACTGCGTTCGTCGGCGAATGGCTCTGGAAGGTGCGAAATGACCGACCCTCAACACGCGATCTGGCTGGAGCGGATCGCCCGCTACATCGAAGGGACACTCCCGGCCGAGGAGTTGAAGCCGCTCGAAGAGGCGTTGCGAACCGATTCGGCGCTCCGGCGGGTGTACCTGGAGTACGTCAACCTTGATGCGGCTCTCGCTGCCAGTGCGGCACTACCGGAGCACGAGTTCGCAGGTTTTGAAGAGAAGCCGGTCGAGCGTCCTTCCGCCCGGAATCGGCCAACAGCACGTCGCCGCTGGGCGTCGTTCGCAGTGGGTGGAATGGCCGTCGCTGCCGCTGTCCTCATCGTCGTTCTCCTCGCTCCTTCGCCTGAAGTGCGGGCCGACCAGACGCTCCGCGAAGCCGAGCAAGCGCTGCTCCTCCCCGTGGAGCGTGGTTACGCCGTCGAGGTGCGGCGTGCGACGGACGACCCCGACGACACTCTGAGCAAGCGGCGGATGCGGGTCTGGACGCACGGCGACCGCTTCCGCGTCGAGGTCGATCAGGACAACGACAGATGGTCCTGGGGCCGTGACCTCGACGGATCGGTCTGGGTCGTCGCCACTCAGCAACGTGGCTTGAAGATCAACTCGGACGAAGTCGGCCCGGCGCTGCAGCGGCTCTGCGACCGCTACGGACTCCAGCCGAGATCGTTGCTAAACGACATGCTGACCGACGCGGATCTGAACCAAAGCCACAGCGAGACCAAGCAAGAAACGCTGATTCTCCGGGGACAATTTCGCACGGGCTTCCGCCGCCAGTGGCTCGAATCCACCGAACTGGAATTGGACGCGGCCACGAAGTCCATCCAGAGGTTCACCGTCAATCGGTCGGGACCGGGCGGGGATCGCGAGACGATCATCTTCACGCTCGTCGAGACTCGCCCTTTGGATCAAGCGCTGTACGGTCTGGAAGGTCATTTGACCAGGCCCTATGAGATCCTCGACCGGAACTCGAAACCGGGACTGCGGCGCATGATCCTCGGCAATCGACTCGGTGGCGGCAACCACCGTTGGCTCATCACGGGAAATAAACCATGAGAATCTTGGGGCTCAGCACGGTTCCCTCGCTGATCGGGCTGCTTGCCATTGTGGTGTCAGGTACTCCGGCTCAAGGAGACGACTGGCCACAATTCCGTGGGCCCGGCCTCTCCGGCCGGAGCACCGACACGGCGCTCCCCACGAAGTGGAGTGACACGGAGAACCTTCGCTGGAAGACAGCGCTCCCAGGCCCCGGTTCCTCCAGCCCCGTTGTCATTGGCAGGCGGGTGTTCGTGACCTGCTACTCCGGCTATGGCGCCGGCGGGGCAGCTGACGACCAGAAGAGCCTGCGGCGTCACCTGGTGTGCGTCAATGCCGATGACGGCAAGATTGTTTGGTCCAAGGCCGTTGCACCGGTGCTTCCGGAAGATAGTTTTCGAGGCTTCCTTAGCCAGCATGGCTATGCCAGCCATACCCCGGCCAGCGACGGCGAGCGGATCTACTGCTTCTTCGGCAAGACCGGGGTGGTGGCGTTTGACCTCGACGGCAAGCAACTCTGGCAGACGAGTGTCGGCACGGGCTCGGCCACGAGCGGCTGGGGGACCGGCGCCAGCCTGATCGTTCACCAGGACATGGTCATCGTGAACGCCAGCGCGGAGAGCGGGTCTGTGTGGGCGTTGAACAAGAAGACCGGCAAAGAGGTCTGGAAGGCCGCCGATGTCAGGAACACCTGGTGCACGCCAGCGGTCGTGCAGACCAGGGAAGGGAAGCCTGAACTCGTCATCACCGTGCCGCACGAAGTCTGGGGCTTCGACCCGGCGACCGGCAAGAAGCTCTGGTCCGCGGAGGTGGGTGTCGGCGAGTTTCCCATTCCGGGTGTCGTCACCGAGAAAGACGTGGCGTTTGTCGCTGGCGGACGCGGAAAGGGAGGTGGCTCGGTGGCGGCCGTTCGGGTCGGCGGGCGAGGCGATGTGACCAATACTCATGTCCTGTGGAAAAGCAGCGAGTATTCGCCGGTGCCGACACCGGTCCTGGTGGACGGCAAACTGTACTGCCTGAACGACTCGGGTTTCGCGTTCTGCGTCGATGCCGCCACCGGCAAGCAGGTCTACCGGGAACGGCCTCTCGGCGGCGGGGCCGGCGGCAACCGCAGCACATACGCCTCGATGGTGGCGGCAAACGGTAAGCTCTACGCCCTCAGCCGCACGGCGGGGACGTATGTGATTGCCTGCAGGGGTGAGTACGAACAAATCGCCCGCAATTCGTTCGCCTCGGACAAGACCGATTTCAACGGCACGCCGGCGATTAGCAACGGGCGGCTGTTCCTGCGGTCCAACACCCACTTGTATTGCGTGCAAGCGAGCAAATAACCGGAGGGCAACACATGGGTCGGTTCAGAATCGCAGCGTTCTGCTTCTCCGTCGCACTGGTCGCGGTGCTGGCGTCAGCGGGTTCCGCCGACGAGTCCATCGTGACTATCCAGAAGATTGAGAACGGCACCATTACATTCGTCAAGCGCAACACCGAAGCCGGGGCGATGGGGAAAGGCAAGGGAAAGGGCGGGGCGAAAGGTGGTGCCGGGACGGTCACACTTCCAGTAGCCTCGGACGTTCAGGTGACAACGGCGACCCACACCCGCCGCACGGGGGCATTTCACGTCGGTACGCCGGTCGGGGGCGGACTCAAGAACAGTGCCGTCCGCAAACTCGAACCGGGGGCGATGGCCCGCGTCGTGACCGACGGCAAGCAGGTGATCGAGTTGAACATCGTGTTCGACGACGAGGACGGCACAACGGTCGTGGCCGTGCCGCCCAAACCCGCCCCGAAGAAATAGGCCCGCTCGCGGAGTGAACCATGCGATTCCTGATTGCTTGCTGCGGATTACTCGGGTTACTCTCACCGGCGTCGGCCCAGCAAACCGGGGACGCCTTTTTTGAGTCGAAGATCCGTCCGGTACTGGTCAAACACTGCTACGGTTGCCACTCGGACGAGTCGAAGAAGGCGAAGGGCGGGTTGAAGGTCGATACCCGTGCAACGCTGCTGAAAGGCGGCGACAGCGGGGCTGCCGTCATGCCGAAGGCGGTCGAGAAGAGCTTGCTGTACAAGGCCATCGTCTACCAGGATAAGTCGATGCAGATGCCGCCGGACGGGAAACTGCCCGATTCGGTGATCGCTGACTTCAAGAAGTGGATCGAGATGGGCGCTCCCGACCCGCGCGGAGCCAAATCCGGCGTGCCGGTTCAGGTCAAGATCGACATCGCCAAAGGGCGGGAATACTGGGCGTACCGCGCACCGACCAAGCTCGCTGTCCCGGCGGTTCGTGAAGCCAACTGGTCGCTCACCGACATCGACCGCTTCATCCTCGCGGGCCTGGAGCAGAACAAACTCAAGCCGGTGAGGGACGCCGACGCCCGCACGCTGGTCCGCCGCCTTCACCTGACGCTCGTCGGCCTGCCGCCAACGCCGGAAGCCATCGAACTCTGGTCCGCTCGACTTGCTACCGCCACTACCCCGAAGGCGAAGCAGGAGGTCGTGGGTAAGCTCGTGGACGAGTTGCTCGCCTCGCCCCGGTTCGGCGAGCACTGGGGCCGGCACTGGATGGACGTGGCCCGGTTCGGCGAATCAACCGGCGGTGATGCCAACAACGTCACTCCCCATGCGTGGCGGTATCGGGATTACGTCATCGACTCGTTCAACGCCGACACGCCCTACGACCGCTTCATCTTCGAACAACTGGCCGGCGACCTGCTCCCCGCCGAGAAACCGAAGGAGTTCGCCACGAACATCGTCGCCACCGGGTTCCTCGCCACCGGGGTGAAGCTGGTCGCCGAGGAAGAAGGCCGGCGGTTCTTCGCCGACATGGTGGACGAGCAGATCGACACCACCACCCGCGTGTTCCTCGGCACCACCGTCGCCTGTGCCCGCTGCCACGACCATAAGTTCGACCCCATTCCGCAGACGGATTACTACGCGATGGCTGGCATCTTCCGCAGCACGGAGACGCACTTCGGGTTGATGAAGGCCCAGGCGCGGCAGGCGAACCCACTCATCGACCTGACGGGGATGGGACTGCCCGTGGTGGGTAAGCCAATCACGAAAGAGCAACTGGCGAAACTGAAAGACGAACGCGATAAGGCGGCGGCGCTGGTGGACGACATCTTCCGCAGGCGACGCGCTGGCGAACAAATCGCCCAGAGCGTTTGGCTGCGTTCCCGCACCGACCGGGACCGCACGCAGTTCGCCTATCAGCAGTACGACGAGCAGGGCAATCCGCGTGTCTTCGCGATGGGGGTGCAAGACCGCGAACTACCGGTCGAGACGTGGCTGAACGTGCGCGGTGAGCCGGACAAGTTCGGGCCGAAGGTGCCTCGGGGCTTTGTGCAGGTCGTTGCCAAGCCCGGCAAACACGCTCTCCCACTGACGAAGGGGAGCGGGCGGCTCGAACTGGCGAAGTGGATCGCGAGCCCCGAGAACCCGCTCACGGCACGGGTGATGGCGAACCGTGTCTGGCACCACCTCTTCGGGAGCGGCCTCGTCCGCAGCGTCGATGACTTCGGCATCACTGGCGAACAACCCACGCACCCCGAACTGCTCGACTATCTCGCCCTGCGGTTCGTGGAACACAAGTGGTCCGTGAAAGCTCTCATCCGCGAGATCGTGCTGACGCGGACGTGGCAGCTCGCCGGCGACCACGACGAGGCCAACTTTGCCACCGACCCGGACAACCGCTTCCTGTGGCGGATGAAGCCCCGCCGATTGACAGCGGAAGCGATCCGCGACTCGATGCTGCTCGTGTCCGGCCACCTCGACGAGAAACGCCCGCTCGGGACGTTCCTTGTCAGCGTCGGGGAAGGGACCATCGGGCGCTCGGTGTTCGAGCCGGAGATTCGCAAGATCGAGGCGGACTGCCGGTCGGTGTACCTGCCGCGTGTTCGGAACGTGCTGCCGGAAATGCTCGACCTGTTCGACGCCCCCGACGCCAGTCTTGTGATGGGCGTGCGGGAGACGACCACCAGCCCGCTGCAAGGGCTGTACCTGATGAACAGCCCGTTCGTTCGCCGGCAAGCCGAAGGGTTGGCCCTCCGAGTTCAAGCTGCGAAGAGCAAAGATCCGATCATCACCGCCCACCTGTTGGCCTACGGTCGCCCACCGACCGACCAGCAGCGGGCCATCGCCAAAGACTTCATGGCGAGCTTCAAGATGGCCGCGACCTCCGAGAAACTCGCCGACATCGACCGCCGAAGCCTGCAAGCGTACTGCCACGCCCTGCTCTGCTCGGCCGAGTTCCGCATCCTCAACTGACCGCCCCCGGAGAAATGACCCATGATGAATCTGACTCGCCGACAGGCTCTCAAATCGGCCTCCGCAGGCTTCGGCTACCTCGCCTTCTCCGGGCTGGCGACGCTCCACGCCGAGGAGAAGAAGTCCCTGCTCGCCCCCCATGCCCCGCACTTCCCGGCAAAGGCCAAGCGAGTGATCTTCCTGTGTATGCGGGGTGGCCCGTCGCACCTCGACACCTTCGACTACAAGCCGCAGTTGAAGAAGGACGACGGCAAGGCGTCGAAGTACGGGGCGAAACTGTTTACCTCGCCGTGGGCGTTCAAGCAGCGCGGCAACAGCGGGCTGTGGATTTCCGACCTGTACCCGGAGTTGTCGAAGCACGCGGACGAACTGTGCCTGCTGCGGGGGATGCACTGCGACCAGCCGAACCACGCCCAGGCGTTCGTGCAGATGCACACGGGCAATTTCCAGTTCGTCCGCCCGTCGCTCGGGGCGTGGACCCTGTACGGCCTCGGCACCTTGTCCGACAGCTTGCCGGGGTTCATTTCGATCAACCCGCCCACGAGCGTCGGCGGGGCACAGAACTACGGCAGCGCGTTCCTCCCCGCTGCGTTTCAGGGGACCCGGTTCAACATCGCCGACAGCAGCGCCCGGAACCGCCCGGTGGACCGGATGCGCCGTGGCGAAACGAACCCGCTCGGCGTCAACCACGTCCGCAACGACCAACTTTCGCCAAACCTCCAGCGGCTCGAACTCGACCTGATTCAGCAGATGAACGGCGAAGCGATCTACCGCAACGGCCCGTCCCCACTCGTGGACGGGGCCATCGAGAGCTTTGAGTTGGCGTTCCGTATGCAGGACGCCGTGCCGAAATTGATGGACTTGTCGAAGGAGACGAAGGAAACGCTCGACCTGTACGGCATCGGCTCGGAACTCACGGACGGCTTCGGCCGGCAGTGCCTGCTGGCCCGGCGGTTTGCCGAGGCCGGGGTGCGGTTCATCGAACTCGGCCACGGCACCTGGGACCAGCACAACAACCTGAACGACGGGATGACGAAGAACGCCGGCAACACCGACAAGCCCATCGCCGGCCTGCTGGCCGACCTGAAGCGCCGCGACCTGCTCAAGGACACGCTGGTGATCTGGGGCGGCGAGTTCGGCCGCACGCCGCACTCGGACAACGGCGACGGCCGCGACCACAACCACCGGGGTTACACGATCTGGATGGCCGGCGGCGGGGTGAAGGGCGGCGTCTCGCACGGTTCGACCGACGAGTACGGCTACGAGGCCATCGCCGGCAAGGTCCACATCCACGACTGGCACGCCACCATCCTGCATTTGCTCGGCCTCGACCACGAGAAACTGACGTATCGTCACGCCGGTCGAGCGATGCGGCTGACGGACGTCGGCGGCACCGTCGTCCGTGACATTCTCGCGTAACCGAACTCTGCGTTGATCGCGAGTTGAACCGAGAACCCCAACCCCCACCCCCAGGAGAAGAATGCCGTGAGATCGCTGATATTTGGACTGATCGTGCTCGCCCTCAGCGGGCTGTATATGGCTCCCGTTTCGGCACAGAAAGGGAAGCTCCGCGACGACGCCGAGCGGTACGGGTGGACCGAAGATCTGCCCACCGCGATGAAGGAGGCCAAGCGGACCGGTAAGCCCGTCGTCGTGATCCTCCGGTGCATTCCCTGAGTGGACTGCCAGGACTTCTACGGGCAGGTTGTCCGATTAGAGAAGTTTCGAGATATTGCAGACCAGTTTATCCGGGTTCGGCTGACGCGCATCGCCGATGTCGATATTCACCATCTCGAATTCGACTTCGATCTGACGATGATGATCTTCTTCCTCAGTCCAGATGGCAAGATTTACAGTCGCTACGGCGGTCGAGATTCCCAGGACGCCGACAACCGTCAGTCTCTCGCCGGCCTCCGGCACACGATGGAATCGGTACTGGCCATGCACCGAAGCAAGGCCCCTCAGTTCGCCGAGCGCAGCAAAGAGAACTCTTTCTATCCCCGCGACATGGGTATCCGGAAAAAGGGCTGTGTTCACTGCCACAATGTCAAGGAGCAGCAGGAAAGTCAACTTGCTCGCCTGGGTCAATGGAATCGCGAACTCGTCTGGCGTTTCCCCCCTCCGGACAACGTTGGGCTGATCCTGGACGTGGATCGAGGGAACGTTGTCAAAAGCGTCAGCGCGGACTCGCCTGCCGCCAGGGTTGGCCTCCAGAAGGGGGACCAGATTCGTTCGCTGCACCGAGTGCCGGTTCACTCGTTCGGCGACGCCCAGTTCGCCCTGGACTGCGCTCCCGCGAAAGGGAGCATCGAGGTCGCCTGGGAGCGCAACGGTAAGCCGCAACGGGCCACACTCGAACTTGCCGACGGCTGGCGCAAGACCGACATCACCTGGCGGGCGTCGCAGCAACACCGAATCCCTTCGCTGAAGCTGTACGGGGATGACCTCTCCGCTGACGAAAAGCAGCGACTCGGATTGAAATCGGACCAGATGGCTTTCCGGCAGAAACAGGAGGTCAACGCGCACGCGGCCCAGGCAGGGTTCAAGCCAGGCGACATCATTTTCGGTGTGGACGGCGCCCCGATGAACGGCACCATGACAGAGTTCCTGTTTTTCATTCGCCGCTCGTATCTTGTCGGCGATCGCGTTCAGCTCAACGTTCTACGGGACGGGAAGCGACTCACGATCCCCATGACTCTTGTTCCGTAAGAAAGTTCCTCGGGAGATTTGGGCATGCCTCGATACACGGTCGCGAATCCCATCACAAGTGGGCATGCGCGAGTCGCAGCCCTCTCGTTTGTGCTGTTGTTATCTTCGCAATTGCTTGCCACGGTTGCTTCGGGAAAGTCGATTGCTGCCGCAGAGAAGGACTCGAACGGATTCCTCGTCCACGAAATCGAAACGCCCTACCAGTCGGGCAAAACGCTCATTCGTGTCCTCATTCCGGATCGCCTCGAAAAGGCGAAGAAATATCCGACCGTGTATGTGCTGCCAGTCGAAGCCGGCAACGATAGCCGATTCGGGAATGGCTTGCTCGAAATGAAGAAGCACGACCTGCACAACAAGTATCAGGCCGTGTTC
>JAEUIF010000590.1 GCA_016795185.1 Planctomycetia bacterium
CTCGCACGCCCTCGGAGTACCGAGGGACGTGCCACCCATCATTCCTTCGGGCAACATCCTATTTGACGATGCTCTAGCCCGCCGTTTTCCTTTCGCGGCGCGGCCCCCTATAATGAAGGCTGGCGAACGCCCCAGCGCCGCCCGACACGGAACCGGGAAGCACCCTTCCCACCGGGGCGAATGATCCACCCCGCGCGTTGCCGCCCCGGCCATGGCGTTGCCGAGGACCGAGCCGTCGCTTGCGCCGGCCGGCACCGGCCGCGCTGCATCGTCCGGAGGCAGGAACGGATGGCGTATCGGCTCAGCATCTTCCAGAAGGGCCTGTTGCTGGTGGCCATCCCCTTGCTGGCCCAGCTGCTGTTTCTCGGCGTGCTGGTCAAGACCAACGCGGACCAGCTGGCAGCCCAGCGGCTGGCGATGCATACCAAGGACGTGATTGTCAAGGCAGAAACCCTGGCCCGGCTGCTCGTCCAGTGCCATGCGGCGACGCGCGGTTTTGTGCTGACGACCGATCCGGCCTTCACCGTCGAGTACGACCGCACGGCCGCCCAGGTGCGTCAGGTCATCGCCGACTTGCTCGCTTTCGTGCAGGACAACCCACACCAGGAGGCCGCCGTGCGCGCGGTCGCCGAACGCTCCGAGGCGGTGCTGCGCTGGACCGCCGAGACGAATCGCATCGTGCGCGCCGGGCAGCAAAGCGAGGCGCTCGTGCGCGTGCGGACGCTCGAAGGCAAGGGTTTGCTCGACCGGCAACGTGCGGCGATGGACGTTTTCGTCGGCGAGGAAGAGCGGCTCGACGCCGAGCGGATGCAGTCCCTGCGCCGCAACGCGACGCACCAGACCTGGGCGCTGGCGGCGGGCCTGGTGCTGGCGCTGGGCAGCGCGGCCATCCTGGCGTACCTGTTCAGCCAGGGCATCGTCGGCCGCGTGGCGGTGCTGACGGACAACGCCCGCCGGCTGGCCGAGGGCAAGGAACTGAAGCCGGCGCTGCCCGGCGGCGACGAGATCAGCCATCTGGACCACGTCTTTCACGACATGGCCGAGGCCCTGGCGCAGAAGGACCGCGAGAACGAGATGTTCGTCTACAGCGTCTCGCACGACCTGCGCTCGCCGCTGGTGAACCTGCAAGGGTTCAGCCAGGAGCTGTCGCTGGTTTGCCAGGACCTGCGGGCGCTGGCGGCCGAGGGCGAATGGACCGCCGCGAAGCGCGAGCGCGCCTTGCGGTTGCTCGACCGCGACGCCGCCGAATCGGTGCGCTTCATCCAGACGGCGGTCGGCCGGCTGGCGGGCATCATCGACGCGCTGTTGCGGTTGTCGCGCGTGGGGCGAGTCGAGTATCGCTGGCAACTGGTGGATGTGCGCGCCGCCGTGACGCGCATCGCGGAGTCGCTGCGCGGCACGCTGGCCGAGCGGAAAGCCGAGATCGTGCTGCAAGACCTGCCGCCGGCCTGGGGCGACCCGACGGCCGTGGAGCAGATGTTTGCCAACCTGATCGGCAACGCCGTCAATTATCTCGATCCGCAACGGCCCGGACGCATCGAGGTCGGCTGCCTGGCGGCCGACAACGCCGACAACGCCGACAAGCTGCGAACCTACTATGTGAAGGATAACGGCCTGGGCATCGCGGAGGCGCATCGCGGCAAGCTGTTCCTGGCTTTCCAGCGGCTGCACCCGAATGCAGCGCCCGGCGAGGGCATCGGGCTGGCGCTGGTGCGCCGCGCCGTCGAACGGCATGGCGGCAGAATCTGGGTCGAATCGGCAGCGGGCGCGGGCAGCACGTTCTTTCTGGCGCTGCCCGGCCAGGCGCCGGCCGAGGGCGGCCGGGCGGGCCGCGCGCAGCCCCTGGCAACGGAGATGGCACCTTGACCACATTACCGATGAACATCGTGCTGGCCGAGGACGATGAGGGCCATGCCACGCTGGTGCAGCGCAACCTGGAACGGGCCGGGCTGGTGAACGGCTTCGTCCATCTCAAGGACGGCCAGGAAGCGCTCGATTACTTCCGCAACGAAGGCGCCTACGCGGGCAAACCGACCACGGACACCGCGCTCTTGCTGCTCGACATCAAGATGCCGCGCGTGGACGGCATCGAGGTGCTGCGCCAGCTCAAGGCCGATCCGCGCACGGCGCTGCTGCCGGTCATCATGCTGACCACCACCGACGATCCGCGCGAAATCCAGCGCTGCTACGAGCTGGGGTGCAGCGTCTACATCACCAAGCCCGTGGACTATCAGGCGTTCGTCGAAGCGGTGCGGCGGTTGGGACTGTTCCTGCAAGTCGTCAAGGTGCCGCGCAACGGGGCCGGCGCGGGAGGGTAAGCGGTGAGCGGCGACGGGCGGGCCACGATCCTGATGGTCGAGGACGACCTGGGCCTGGCACGGCTCCAGCGACTGCGGCTGGAACGCGCCGGCTACACGGTCTTCGGCAGCACCACGGCGGCCGAGGCCCTGGACTGCGTGCGCCAGGGCGGCATCGACCTGATCGTGCTCGATCAGCGTCTGCCCGGCGCGGTCAGCGGCCTGGAGCTGTACCGGCAGGTCAAAGACGCCGGCTTCGACATCCCCGCGATTCTCGTCACCGCCTTCAACGACGAGCGCCTGATTCTGGAAGCGTTTCGCTCCGGCGTCTACGACTTCGTGCCCAAGACCGCGGACTACCTGGACCACCTGCTGCCCGCCGTGGCGCGCGTGCTGGAAACGGCGAACGCCCGGCGGCGGCTGCACGAATCCGAGGCCAAGCTGGCCGCGGTCTTCAAGTCCGTCCTCGACCCCGTGCTGACCACCGACGACGCCGGCTTGATCGGGCTGCTGAATCCGGCGGCCGAGGAACTGTTCGGTTGCCCGGCAGACATCGCCGTGGGGCGGCCGATCTGGGACTTCCTGCCGTCCTGGCCGCGCAGCGCCGCCACGGATCGGGTCGCCGCACTGGCCAATGTTTCCGGCGAGCCCTGGCGCTGGGAAGCGGAAGGGGTACGGCACGACGGCGGCCGGGTGCCGCTGGAGATTTCCGTGGCGCGGACCGCAGCCAGCGGCCGGCCCTTCTGGGTCTTTGTCGCCCGCGATATCCGCGACCGGCTGCGGGCGATGGAGGAGCAGGAACGGCTGATCCGCGAGCAGGCCGCCCGCGCCGAGGCCGAATCGGCCACGCGCGCCAAGGACGAGTTCCTGGCCATGCTCGCCCACGAACTGCGCAACCCGCTGGCTCCCATTCGCAACGCGCTGGAGATCGTCCGTCTGCATGACCCCGAAGGCCGCGCGCCGAGCCACCACGCCTGGAACATCGTCGCCCGCCAGGTCGAGCACCTGGTGCGCCTGGTGGACGACCTGCTCGACATGAGCCGCATCACGCGCGGCAAGATCAACCTGCAACTGGAAACCGTCGGCCTGGCCGACGTGGTGGCCCGCGCCGTGGAGGCCAGCCAGCCGTTGATCCAGGCGCGGCGGCACGAGTTGCAGGTGGACCTAGCGGCCGAACCGCTCTTCGTGCGGGCGGACCCGGTGCGGCTTTCCCAGGTGCTGCTCAACCTGCTGAACAACGCGGCCAAGTACACGCCCGAAGGCGGGCGGGTGTCGATCACCGCCCGCAGCGAGGACGGCCAGGCCGTGATTCGCGTGCGCGACACCGGCATGGGCATCCCGGCCGAAACGTTGCCCAAGGTCTTCGATCTCTTCTCGCAGGCGGAGCGCACCCTGGACCGCGCGGAAGGCGGCCTGGGCATCGGCCTGACGCTGGTACAGCGCCTGGTTGAAATGCACGGCGGCAGCGTAGGGGCTCACAGCGATGGGCCAGGGCACGGCAGCGAGTTCACCGTGCGCATTCCCGTGCTGCCCGCAGGCACACGCAGCCAAGAGACACCGGCTCCATCTGCCGCGCTGCCGCATACCCAGCGGCGCGTGCTGGTGGTGGATGACAACGTCGATTCCGCCGAAAGCCTGGGCATCCTGCTGCGCTTGAATGGCCACGAGGTACGCACCGCCTATGAAGGCCGGGCCGCTCTCGACGCCGCCCGCGAATTCCAGCCGCAGGTCGTTCTGCTGGACATCGGTCTGCCAGGCCTCGACGGCTTCGAGGTGGCGCGGCGGCTGCGCTCCGACCCAGCAACGCAGCGCTCGTGCCTGGTGGCCGTCACGGGCTACGGCCAGGAAGAGGACCAGCGGCGCACCCGTGAAGCGGGCTTCAATCATCATCTCACCAAGCCGGTGGACCCCGAAGTCTTGCACGGCTTGCTCGCGGCAGCCGAGCCGGCGTAGTTCCACAGTGCAGGACACCGGATTGTCGCAGGCGAGCGGCGGGGGGGCCACCCCGGGTTTTTAGCCACCACAACGGGGGGTCGCCCGCCCCCCCCCACTTTAGGGCGCGGGGGCCGTGCGCGCTCGCCGC
>JAEUIF010000592.1 GCA_016795185.1 Planctomycetia bacterium
GCCGGCCGGAATCGAACCACTTGCTCACCGTCCGCGGTGCCACTTTACAGATCTTGGCAACTTGGCCGGTGGTGAAAACCTTTTTCATGGCAGGCACTCCAATTTTAATCTGTTAGCCCACGCTCCACGGTTGTTGCGGGAACAACGCTCGTGGAGGGTTCGCGGCCGACCTGGCGGCGCGCGGACTCCGGGCGGCAGCGGGAACGACCGCCGGGGGCATCCTTGCCGAATTACGTGGCCGGGGTTCCGGACCAGGCGGGTCACTGGCACAGGGTCATGGCGTTTGCCAATCGCGGGCACCGACCTGGTGCTCGGCGAGTGGGCCGCGGCTTGTCTGCTTGTGGGGCCTCGGTTGCATTACTTCATCGGCCAGCAGGCTCCCCAAGATGAGAAAAAGGCCACAACCTGGGGAGATTCTGCCAATTCGCCTTGCTGTGCCAGTTTCGCACCATGCCCGGATTGCCAGACGCCGCACGGCGCTGGCAGCTTCTCTGCACGGTCACTGATAATTGTCGCCCGGAGAACAACTGGTGCTTGACGGACAAACGGAACCGAGTGCATTCCTGGGAAACTGGCGCTGCCGATGTTGCGGGTCGTAGGTGATGTGACGCCCTTCCGCGGTTCCGTCCAGATTCTAGCGGCCCGGACAAGGGCTGCGTTCAGAAGCTGCGGCTGACTCCGCGCGGGCCGCTCGCGGCATCGCAAAAACCACGGGAGCGCGGTCCGGCGCGAGACCTTCTCTTTGGTGAGAGGTTGACCAGCGTGCGCGAAGCCTGACCAAGCCGCGCGCGGCGATGGCGTGGCGCCCGGTGCGGGACCGCGCTTGCCGGTTCAAAAACATGGGGAATTCGTCTCGTTGCTCCCGGTTAACTTGCACGCGGACATTGGCACTGGATTTGCAATCAATGGACTTGTCAGCATCAGTTGTCGCATTTTTCGGCGACAACCACTTGCCGTCCCGGACGGCGGGTGTATGCTACGATTCTTGCCTCGCCGTTTGGCGACTCCTGTAGATGGGCGACTACAGGGGAAGCCGGCGGCGGGGCATTTTTTTGCGCGCTCAGGGCGTCGTCAGTCGCTTGCGGAACATCACCAGGTCGTCGCCGTCGCTGTAGTAGTCGCGCAGCACCGCCTCCTGCTCGTAGCCGTGTTTCAGGTAGAAACGCCGCGTCGGCCCGTAGTGCTTCGTGCCCGAAGTTTCGATGAACAGCACCCGCCCGCGCAATTGCCGCATGTCCTCCTCGGCGAAACGCAGCAGTTCTCCGCCGAGGCCGCGCCCTTGTTCGTCGTGGGCCACCGCAATCCACCACAGGCACCAGGTCCGTTCGGTCATGTCCTCCGGGGCGTGGTAGACGAAGCCGCGCAGCACACCGTCCCGCTCGTAGCTGAAGCAGCGATGGCCGCGTGCCCGGTTGGCTTCATGGTAATAGTCCAGCACTTCCCGCAAGGTCTCGACCTCCAGCGGCTTGAAGA
This sequence comes from Planctomycetia bacterium, assembly GCA_016795185.1. Taxonomy (GTDB): domain Bacteria; phylum Planctomycetota; class Planctomycetia; order Gemmatales; family Gemmataceae; genus JAGVLI01. Next base: position 1,474 of record JAEUIF010000592.1, read on the forward strand.
AGCCGGTGCGCGCGGTCAACTCAACCAGGGCCGGAGTGTCGCGGGGTTCGCTGGGTCGGATCATGATGAATTTGCGGATTGCGAGGGGTGGATTGGTCCCGGTACATTATCCAACGGATGATGGGCGGAGTTGTTGTATTGTCGAACGGTCGGGTAATGGCCGCAACTCGTAAAGGCGAGGGAAAGAGCATGAACTGCCGTCGCTGGCTCCGTCTGGCCGTCCTGGCCGCCGTGCTGCTGCTCGGTTCGAGCGCCGCCGCCCAGAACCCGGTGGCCCTGAAGGCGTTCAACCAGGGCATCGAGTTCATGAAAAAGCAGGATTACGACAAGGCCATCCCGGCGTTCGACGCCGCCCTGAAGGCCAACCCGATGTTCCACGAAGCTTACTACAACCGAGGCCTGGCCTGGCAAAGCAAGGGCGACGAGGACAAGGCCATTGCCGACTACACCCAGGCCATCAAGTTCAATCCGCTTTACGGGCTGGCCCACAACAATCGCGGTATGGCCTGGCACGCGAAGCGCGACTACGCCAAGGCCGCGGCGGACTTTACCGAAGCCATCAAGCTCGACGCCAAGTCCCCGATCCACTGGCACAACCGGGGCATGACCTACAACGACCTCAAGGAGTTCAAGAAGGCCATCGCGGATCACGACAAGGCCATCGCGCTCAACCCCAAGGAACCGCTGTTTCGCATCAGCCGCGGCATCGCGCAATCCGGCCTGGAGGAGCACGATAAGGCCATTGCCGACTACGATCAGGCGCTCAAGCTCGATCCCAAGAACGTGATGGCCTACCACCATCGCGCCGAGGCCCACCAGGCGAAGAAGGAAACCGCCGAGGCCCTGGACGACTACGAAGCCGCCATCAAGCTGGGCACCAAGGACCCCAATACGTATTACAAGCGGGCGCTGATTTACGTCCAGGTCGGCGCCTACGAACGCGCCATCGCCGATTACAGCAAGGCCATCGAACTAGCCCCCAGTCATGCGATTCTTTACTTCAATCGCGGCAATTCCTACCGGCACACCAAGGAGTTCGATAAGGCGCTGACCGATCTCAACAAGGCCGTCGAACTGCAACCCGATGACCATCTGAACTATCAGGGCCGGGCCAACGTCTATGCGGAACGCAAGGAATTCGACAAGGCCATCGCCGACTACTCGCAGGTGCTGAAGCTGAAGCCCGACTTCGCGGCGGCCTACTACAATCGCGGCCTGGTCCGCCGCATGAAGGGCGACAAGGAGCAAGCCGAGGCTGACTTGAAGGAAGCCGCGAAGCTCGACATCCGCTACGCGCGCTGAACGTCCCTGATTTGCAATTCCGCCTTCAGCTGGCGAGCGACTGGGTGGCACGTCCCTCGGTACTCCGAGGGCGTGCGAG
>JAEUIF010000596.1 GCA_016795185.1 Planctomycetia bacterium
CTCGCACGCCCTCGGAGTACCGAGGGACGTGCCACCCAGCAGTCCTTCGGGCAACATCTTATTTGACGATGCACTAGGGGTAGTCCCACGGGCCCGTGGGACTGCCCATTGCCGAACCGAGTGGTTCGTCCCACCGACCCCGAACGAGGACCGATCATGCGCTGGATAACCTGCCTGGTCGGCGCGCTGGCGCTGGCCGGGACCGCTCGCGGTGCGCCCGAAACGCCCCTGCCGACGGCCAAAGGCACCATCGTCGCCATCGACTGGCAGACGCACCGGCTCACGCTGCATCCGTCGGATGGCCGGACGCTGGTGCTCTACGTGCATCCCGAAGCCAGCTGGGTGCAGGTCGGCGCGGACGCCTGGAAAAGCCTGCTCGATCTGAAAGTCGGCATGACCGCCGACGTCATCTATCGCACGGATGGCTGCCAGCCCCGCATCATGCTCCTCGTGAGCGAGAATGACTTCTTCTAAGGCCGCCGGTGAGCGTCGCATTGGGAAGGGTTGATCGCCGTCGGTTCATTGCGATTCCGCTTCTCCCAGCAGCCAGCAGCCGTTAGCTGTCAGCTATCAGTAAGCGTCGTTGTCGCTGATGGCTGACGGCTGATAGCTGTGAGCTATTGGTTTTCACACGGTCCGTCGCGTGGGACTCACGTCGTGCGGCGCAGCTGCCGGCGCGCGACCGCGGGGAACAGTCGGCTCGCGAGGAAGATCAGGCGTAGTTGCCAGGGGGCGACGATCTCCTCGTGCCCGGCGGCCAGGCCGTCCAGGATGATGTCCGCCACGCGACTCGGGCTGAGCACGGGGACGAAAGTTTGCGCTTTCGGAACGTGCCCTTCGCTGCCCGGATTGTTCTCCCAGTATTCGCTGGAGACCTTGGCGAACGTGGCCATCGATGCTGTCACCCCGGTGCCGGCGGTCTCCGCGCGCACGGCCTCGAACAATCCGCGCACCGCCCAGCGGGCCGCGGTATAGGCGGCAGCGCCGGGCCAGACGAGGCGGGACGCGGCCGAGTTCATGTACAGGCACACTCCACTGCGCTGGGCGAGCATGGCGGGGAGAAACGCCCGTGTGGTGTAGAAAGCAGCCAGGTAGGGAGCGCCCATCATGGCGGCTGCCTCGGCCGGTTCCGTCTCCACCAGGGGTTTCCACTGGCCGGCCCCGGCGTTGTTGAAGAGCACATCGGGGGTCGGCACCTCGGCCGCGAGTCGGCCGACCTGTTCCGGGTCGCTCACGTCGTAGGCGTGCGTGGTGACGCCGCCGCCGGGGTGACGAATCCGCTGGGCGACGGCATCCAGCTTGTCCTTGGAGCGCGCGACCAGCGCCAGTACGGCTCCGCGCCGCGCCGCCGCTTCGGCGGTCGCTGCACCGATGCCGCTGGAGGCCCCGGTGATCAGTAGCCGCTTTCCGGACCAGTCCATCGCGCGCCTCCCGCGTGCCGCATAACGACAATAGCTGACCGCTATCCGTTGATAGCGGTCAGCTATGTTGTATGTCGCGCGGTCGGAATCAGAACAGCTGGTAAATCGGCTTGCCGTTGTACAGGCTGAGCGGGCGGCCGACGGTGTCGTGAAGGTGTGTATCTTCGGGCAGGCCCAGGGCGTGGTAGATCGTGGCGTGGATCTCCTCGGGGCCGATGGGGTTTTCGCGCGGGTAGGCGGCGCGGGCGTCGGACGAGCCGTAGACCTGGCCGCCCTTGATGCCGCCGCCCGCCATGATGAGGCTGTAGACGTCGGGCCAGTGGTCCCGGCCGCCGCCGTTGTCCACGCGCGGGCTGCGGCCGAACTCGCCCATCCAGACCACGAGGGTCGAATCGAGCAGGCCCCGGTCCTTCAAGTCTTCGAGCAGCGACGCCACGGCGTTGTCGGTTTCGGGCAGGAACTTCTTCATCGTCTTGAAGCCGTCGCCGTGCGTGTCCCAGCGCTTGTTCTGGCCGTTGTCCTCGGCGTCGTTGACCAGCACCAGGCGGACGCCCGCTTCCACCAGGCGGCGGGCCAGCAGCACGCTCTGCCCGTGGCGCGTGCGGCCGTAGCGGTCGCGCGTCGCGGCGGTTTCCTGGCTCAGGTCGAACGCCTGCTTGCTCGCCGCGGAACTCACCAGGTCGAAGGCGCGTTCGTAGTGGCGGTCCAGGCTTTGGGCCGGTGCCGCCGCGTTCAGCGCCGCCACCTGGGCGTTGACCTGGGCGAGTAGGCCGCGGCGGGAGTCCATGCGGTCGGCGGTCAGTTCGGCGCGGGGCATCAGGGCCGGCACCGTGAAGGTCGGCTTGCTGGGATCGCTGTTGATGATCAGCGGATCGACGCTCGTGCCCAGGAAGCCGCCGTGCTGGCCGGGCGTGGGGATGCCAATGTCGTTGGCGAAGATCGGCAGCACGACATAGGGCGGCAGCGGCCGGTCGATGGGTCGGACCTTCGCCAGGATCGAGCCAATGGCCGGCCAGTCGTCGCGCTTGGCGGGAAACTGCACCACGTCGGCCGAGGGCTTGCGGCCGGTCAGTGCGTAGAACGAGCCGGGGTTATGGACGCGGTTCTTGTGCGTGGCCGAGCGGATGATCGCGTACTGATCGGCCAGTTTCGCCAGGCGCGGCAGGTGCTCGCAGATGCGGATGCCGGGCACGTTGGTATCGATCGGCTTGAACTCGCCGCGAATCTCCGCCGGGGCGTCCGGCTTCAGGTCGAAGGTTTCTTGCTGCGCGGGGCCGCCGAAGGCGAAGATCAGCACGCACGACTTGATGTTCGTCTTGCGGGCCGCGGATTCGGCGCGGAGCAGGTCGGGCAATGCCAGGCCAAAAGTTCCCAGCGCGCCAGCGCGCAGGACTTCGCGACGGGTGGGACGGCCGGTGTTCAGCGTGTCGAGGATTCCGATCATGGCAGGTTCTCGCGGCGGCGGTCGGTGGGATCAGGCAGATGGAGGCTGGCGGGAGAGTATAGCCTCGCTCCTCCGATTGTCGCCGAAATTCGCCGGCTGTCAAGACAATCTTTTCGGGGTGAAAGAAAGTTCGGCAAGGATTTTGGAGAACTGGGCTTGAACGATCGCGGAGCGATTGGCGATGGTGGAGGTTACTGTGCTAACCCGCAAGCGGTGTGCTAACCCGCAAGCGGTGAAAGGCGGCGTTGGAACAGCGCCATCCAAAATTCGTTCAGCGCGGTCTGTGTCGGCCGTGCGCCAGTCGGAGGAGTCCCTTTCATTGCGCCGTCAGCGCCACGGCGGTTGACGGAATTGTCCGGGTCCGCGCCTGAGCAGCAGGCGTCTATTACACGCCACAGAGACCCAGCATCGAATTGTTCCCGGCCGGCGGGACCGCTCCGTCATACGAGCGCTGCCGGGCCGCGGTGCCCAGGACCGCTCGAACACGCCACGATCCCGTAAACCCATCCGCGGTGCTGCAAATTCCGGCTATCGTCCGTGGGACGACGCCGTTCGTGGGGGGATCGACTGACGCCGTGCCCGTTTGGTTCGTAGTTCCGCCTTCAGGCGGCGAGCGATTCGCCGTCCTCCGTTGGTAGGTCTGCTGGCAGGGGCGAGCGATTCGCCGCCTGAAGGCGGAACTACGAACGGTCCAAACGGGGTTCGCCGGGCCGTTGCCCTGAAGCGCAACGTGCAGCGAGGGACTGTCGGTTTTTTTCGGCACCCTGCAAGGGGGAGATACCGACCGCGACACGCGGCAGGGGCGCATGGACTCGCGCCCGTCGCTGGGAAAAAACAGCGGCACCTTCACGCTGAGGTGAAGGTGCGCGCCGGGTGGGAGTGTGGGCGCTTGGCGAACAGTTTATTGTTTATCGGACGTCGGCTCGGGCTGTTCGTCGATCTTCGCGGGCTTCTTGTCGAGCACGGGTTCAAGGATAACGTCCACGCGGGTGCCCATCGGCGGGATGCGTTCAGTCCAGGCCTCGAAGATGCGTGTATCGGGTTCGGAGTTGGGGTTCTTGATCGGCAAGTCGAGCATGGCTTCGGGCATGTTGCAGATACAGATCAGGTCGCCGCTGTTGGCCCCGTAGAAGGGCGGCAGCTTCTGGTCGGGATCAGGGATCACCCGGCTGCCGGCAAAGACCCATTGGTGGTCGAAGGCGTTCTTCTTGACGGCGTTGCGGATCCACTGCTGGGCGGGCATGGTGACCAGCTTGCCAGCCTTGTCGCGGTACTGGACGGAAACCTTGATGGTGGTGCCATGCGCGGCGGTGTACTGGTCGCCGGGACCGAACCTGACCGGGCTGCCCGCCTCCGCGCCGGCGGCGATCAGGGCGGCGTGGATGATCTGGGCGTCGCAGTCGGAGGCGAGAATGTACTCGTGCTCCTTGGCCTGGCGACGGGTCAGGAAGCCTTCGAGCTGGCCTTCGCGGAGGCAGACGTAGGAATTGACGACCACGCGCCGCGGGCCGTTGTCGGGCGTCTCGAGGTAGACGTTCTTGCCGACTTTCTGACGCTTGGCGGGAGCGATCGTCGCCGTTTCCTTCGGCGGTTCAACGGGCTTGACGGGCGGCGGCTCGGCCTCGCAGCCGACGACGGCCGTCACGGCCAGGAGAGCGCCGGCCAGCAGCCAGCGGGACGCTTTGGTTCGAGACATGAGGCACTCCTGCACGTTCGAGGAAGTCGGGGAAGCGGGCGCGGTAGCGCGCTGGATGCATAGCAACGTTCGTGCCAGCAGTCCAATGTGGTCGCGGAGACGAGGAAACCGGCCGGGTTTGCGCAGTCCGTGGCCACTGATGGCGACGATTTAGCCACGATCGGCCCGCAGGCCGCCGCGGCGCTCGTCCTGCAAGATAGCAGGCGCGGGAGAAGGGGGAAATGAAAAAACAGCGATCGGGAGCGTCCGCTGGGCAGCGTCCACTCCCGATCGACTGGAGTCATCGCGAGCGGGGCCGGCCGGAACCGGCCCCACTCGGACACAGGGGGTTGTCAGTTGGCCTCGGGGGCCTTCTCTTCCGCCTTCGGAGCCGGGATCTGCTCGGCCTTCGGGGCCGCGGCGGGGGCCGGGGCGGCGGAACCGCACGAATCGCAGGTGCCGCAGCTCACTTCGCAACCGCAACGCTTCTTGAAGAGGCGCTGGAGCAGGCCTTCCTTCTTGCAGCAATCGCCGCACGGATCGCAGCACTTCGGGGCCGGGCAGCAAGCGGGCTTCGGGTCCTCGCAGCAGGTCACGGGGACCATGCGGCACTTCTTGACGCAGACGTCCTGCGGCACGCAGACCTTGACCTTCTTGCAGACCGTGACGGGCACCATCTCGGTCACGGTGTAGGGCACCTTCACCGTGGTCGTGTAGGGCACCATCTTGCAGACCTTATGAGCGACCTGCTTGCAGACGATTTCCTTCTGCATCGTGCAGACGCGGACCGGCACCATCTTGCAAACTTCCTGCTTGACCATGGTGCAGGTGGTCACGGGCACGCGCTTGGTGACGGTGGTCGGCACCATGCGGCAGACCTTGACCGGAACCTTCTTGACGCATTCTTCCTGGACGGTCTGGCAGACGGTGTAGGGCACCTTCTTGATGACCTTCTCCTGGACCATGCGGCAGGTGGTGTAGGTCACGTCGCGGCAGACCTGGGCGCCTTCCTTGAAGGAGCGGCCGGGGCCTTCGCAGTCATGGCCGACGCCCTGCTCGTCCACGTAGGCGCCGAGGACGCACTTGACCTCGGTGTACGGCACCTGACGCTTGATCACCTGGCGTTCCGTCTTGCAGACCGTGTAGGGGACCTTCTTGACGACGGTTTCCTTCACGTGGCGGCAGACGGTGCAGTTGACCTTCTTGACTTCCGTCACGGGCACCTTCTTGCAGACGGTGTAGGGCACCTTCTCGCAGACGGTTTCCTTGACGATGCGGGTGCAGGGCTCCTGCACGCAGACGGTCCGTTCCTTCCAGACCTTGCGGCACACCATGCGGTCCGGCTCCTTGCAGCTGACGCGCTCCCACTTCATCTTGGGCTGGCAGCACTTGTTGGAGCAGGGGTCGTAGCAGGGGTCGCAGCTCGACGGGCAGCAGGCGACGCGCTGCCAGCTGGTCTTGCACTTGCCGGGGACGCAGACCTGCTCGGTCACCCACTCACCGCACTTCTTCTGCACGGTCTTCATCTCGCAGACCTTGCGGCAGACGGTCTTCATGCAGGTCTTGTAGCAGGTCTCCTGCACGGTCTTGTAGGTCGTGCAGCAGACGTCCTTGCAGACGGTCTCGTAGACCGGCTTGCAGACCACGCAGCAGACGTCCTTGTAGCAGGTGTACTGCACCGGCTTGCAGACGGTCTCGCAGCACTCGCGGACGCACTGGACGCAGATCTTCTTCTGGATCTGGCAGCAGTGCTTGGCGCAGTGTTGCTCGTGGACCGGCCGGCAGACGGTGTAGCAGCAGTCCTTGTAGCAGGTCACCGGCACCTTCTTGCACACGGTGTACTTGCATTCCTTCCACACCGTCTCGTAGCACGGCTTGTAGCAGGTCTCGCACACGTCCTTGTAGCAAGTCTGGTAGCAGGGCTTGCACACGGTCTGACGGCATTCCTTCATGACCGTGGTGTAGCACGGCTTGCAGACTTCCTGCTGGACCGTCTTGTACACCGTCTCGTAGCAGGGCTTGTAGCAGGTGCGGCACTCGTCACGGTAGCAGGTCTTGCAGACCGGCTTCATGACGCATTCCTTGACGTCCTTGTAGCAAGTATGCCAGCGCTTCTCGACCACCGTGTCGTAGACCAGCTTGTAGCAGGTCTTGCACTGTTGCTGACACGCGCTGAAATTACACTGGGCGTCGCAGCACGGCTTGCTGCTGCCGTAGTTACAGGCGCCGCAGCTGGATGCCGACGCCTGCTGAGCGGCCCCGAACAGGCCGACCAGCGCCGCCAGCAGCGGAGCTCCCAAGCGAATCTTCATAATGCCTCCTCATCGACTCTTGGCCAGTTGGGTGAATATCCCGAACTCCTGGTCCGGCTGGTACTGGACCCCCACATCGGCCGGGGCTCTCCTGGGTGGTCCCCAGATTCGCCCAACTCTGCCTGGCTCTCGAACTTGACCGGGGTCGCCGAACTCTCTGAGCCCGTCCAAGGTCTCATATCGGCTCGCGTTTCCCCGCTTGATAAGCACCGAGGAGCTTTCCAGCCCCTCCCCGCCGCTTGCTCTTACCACGGACGCCGGAAAGGCGCAAGGTTCCGGCTGGGGAAGCCAGGCAGGCACGGCAACGGCACGGCGCGCAAAAAGAAACCGGCGACGGGGGTCGTCGCCGGTGGGGTCGAGGGTTTGTGGGGGGTTGTCGGGGGAGGCCGCCGGGGGGGACGGCGGCCAGGGGATTGTCTCGCGGGGGCTATTCAAACCGCGCGCTGGAGCCGGCCGCGGCGGTCGAGGTCTTCACAGAGCCGGCGGCACGATTCCAGGTCGCGCAGCATGGTATCGGTCACCACGCGGGCGGCGTCGTCGTTTTCGGTCCACTGGAGCTGCCGGTGGCACGCTTGCAGGTGGTCCAGCATGTCCTTCATCCAGAGCAATTTGGTTTGGCGAGAAGTCATTCGATCACCTCGGGCACCGGCAGCTGCGAAGGTTGTCGTTGGGTACAAAGTGCAATAGCAACTGGAATGCCAATCGTCGGCCCGCGTTCGGGAGATACTACTCAAGTGCAAGAAGGGAAAACGTTTGTGGCCTGAAACGCCGCGCCACGGGCGGGTGCCGCCGCACGGGCATTTTGCAATAGTTACCAAACTTCAATGAAAGCGCTTGTAATTTCGGGTGCGGCTGCTTCCGAACCGTTGCAAACCGAGCACTCCCACGGCAAGAGTCTACCGCCGGTTTCAGGCCGCGATCTGTAAACCCTTTTTCGACAACAGATTGCTTCACCGTCGCCTCGAGGGCGGATTTTTGCCAATCCTTGACAAAAAAGTACATATTCCTAGAATTATCGAGGTAACGAACCGGCCCCCGAGGCTGCCATGAAGATCAGTTCCCAGGAAGAATATGGGCTGCGCTGCCTGTTGCGGTTGGCGAAGGCCGAGGAGAACGGCCAGTCGCTGACCATTCAGGAGATCGCGGGGGGGGAAGCCCTATCGTCTCCCTATGTCGCCAAGTTGTTGGCGGTGCTGCGCAACGGCGGCATCATCGAGAGCGCGCGCGGCCGGGCGGGCGGCTATCGGCTGTCGGCCCCACCGGCGGACATCCGCCTGGGAGCCGTACTGATGACCCTCGGCGAACCGCTCTTCGACGAGCCCAGCTACTGCGAACGACACAAGGGCACGGAAACCGAGGGAAGCTGCGTCCATCATGGCGGCTGCAACCTGCGGGCCGTCTGGCTGACCCTCGAAAACTGGATGCGCCTGGCCCTCGATCAGGTCAGCCTGGCCGACTTGTTGCGCGGGGAACAGCACATCGCCGACTTGCTGCGTGCCCGGCTGCTGGAAGCGATCCAGGAGCCGACGGCCTTGGCGGCTGGCCGGCACTCGTTGTCCCTGGTGTCCGATCGCGGTTGAGCGGACGGTGCCAAACTGCGACGACCTTCACGGAACGCGGAATCCGACGGATCAAGGCTTATGACGACTGCGACCAGCACGATTCAGGACCTGGCGAATCGCGAATACCAGTGGGGCTTCACCACGGACGTCGAGTCCGAAACGGTGCCGCGCGGCCTCAACGAGGACATCGTGCGCACCATTTCCGCCAAGAAGAAGGAGCCGGCCTGGCTGCTCGAATGGCGGCTCAAGGCGTTTCGGCACTGGCAGACCATGCCCGAGCCGAAGTGGGCCAAGGTGGGCTATCCGCCCATCGATTACCAGAACATGATCTATTACGCCGCGCCCAAGCCCAAGAAGCAGCTCAACAGCCTCGACGAAGTCGATCCCGAGGTGCGCAAGACCTTCGACCGGCTGGGCATCTCGCTGGAAGAGCAGATGCGCCTGAGCGGCGTGGCCGTCGATGCGGTCTTCGACAGCGTCTCGGTGGCGACCACCTTCCGCGACAAGCTGGCTGAACTGGGCATCATCTTCTGCTCATTCTCGGAAGCAGTGCAGCACCACCCCGATCTGGTGCGGAAGTACCTGGGTTCCGTGGTGCCTTACAACGACAACTATTTCGCCACGCTCAACTCGGCGGTCTTCTCGGACGGTTCGTTCTGTTACGTGCCCAAGGGCGTGCGCTGCCCGATGGAGCTTTCGACCTACTTCCGCATCAACGCCAAGGACACTGGGCAGTTCGAGCGCACGCTGCTGATCGCCGAGGAAGGCGCATCCGTCAGCTACCTGGAAGGCTGCACGGCGCCGATGCGCGACGAGAACCAGCTGCACGCCGCCGTGGTCGAACTGGTGGCGGTCGGCGACAAGGCCGAGATCAAGTATTCGACCGTGCAGAACTGGTACCCCGGCGACAAGGAAGGCAAGGGCGGCATCTACAACTTCGTTACCAAGCGCGGCAAGTGCCAGGGGCGGGCGTCGAAGATTTCCTGGACGCAGGTCGAAACCGGCAGCGCCATCACCTGGAAGTACCCCAGCTGCATCTTGCAAGGCGACGAATCGGTCGGCGAGTTCTACTCGGTGGCGGTGACCAACCACCGCCAGCAGGCCGACACCGGCACGAAAATGATCCACATCGGCAAGGACACGAAGAGCACCATCGTGTCGAAGGGCATCTCGGCCGGCAAGGGGCAGAACACCTATCGCGGCCTGGTGAAAGTGATGAAGGGCGCGGCTAACGCACGCAATTACTCGCAGTGCGACTCGCTCCTGCTCGGCGACAAATGCGGCGCGCACACGGTGCCCTACATCGAGGTCCGCAACCCGACGGGCCGCGTCGAGCACGAGGCTTCGACCTCGAAGATCGGCGAGGACCAGATCTTCTACTGCAAGCAGCGCGGGCTGTCGGCGGAGGATGCGGTCAACCTGATCGTCAACGGCTTCTGCAAGCAGGTCATGATGAACCTGCCGATGGAGTTCGCCGTCGAGGCGCAAAAGCTGCTGGGCGTCAGTCTGGAGGGGAGCGTGGGGTAAAGCGCGGGGTAGTTCGGCAAAGACAGGGTTGCACGGAGGCGGCCGCGAAGGAAACCTTGGACGTCGATCCACGGACGCTGCATGTGCCCCACACTCGGCCGCAAGGCGCCGACCCCGGCAAGCTGGCCCGACAGTTGCAGCGTTATGGAACGTCGATCCAAGGTATGCCTCCTCTCGAACTGGTGCGGGGCAAAAATGGAGCGTTGCGGATCAATGACGGTGTGACTCGCGCCACACGAGTTGCGATGCTGCTGCCGGGGCAAACGATCCGAGGAGTGGTAATCGAAACGTGCCCGAACCTGGACGTAACCCGGTGGCCGACCATCGGAGACTTGCTGCCATGAACCCAGTTATTCGCGATCAGTTGCTCGCTGCTTTGGAAGCGGTCGGGGACCGCTATCCCCAGTGGCGCTTTGGACAGCAGGTTTCCAACATTGCCGGTTGGACCGGCGAACCAGAATGGACTGACGTTTCCGACGACCTCTTGCTGACCACCGCGCGGGAACACCTGGAGCGTCGATTGGGCGAGCCGCGTGCCCCAGTCAATGGACTGGCCGCCTCGGAAAGCGCCCAACGCGGACCACTGCTGCAAATCCTCGCGAGTCTTGGCCGGACCTATCCAGACTGGTCATTGTGTCAATTGATTGCCAGACTGGCCGCGCTGGCGCATGTGAACGTCTACGACGTGGAGGACGAGCAACTCATCGGTATCGCGGAGTCCAACGATCCCGGTCCGCAGTGGTTCTGGTGGTATTTGGAGAAGTATGAGCGGGCATCCACGCACGCTAAGCCCCAGACCGGCGTAGCCTATTGCTGTCCGTGCTGCCAGTACCGGACTCTGGATGAACGTGGCGGCTTCGACATTTGTCCCGTCTGTTACTGGGAAGACGACGGTCAAGACGACGCGGACGCCGACACGGTGCGCGGCGGTCCCAATGGAGCATTGAGCTTGACGGCAGCACGAACCAACTATCGCCGATTCGGCGTTTGCGATCAGAAATACGCGGAGCATGTCCGCCCGCCGCGTTTATGCGAGCAATGAGTTGGAAGGCAAATGTCGGCACACAGGATATCCGACCTTTGGAAGCCGCCTTCAACCTGTTCCTCTGGGGCCTCGCGGGCACGCTGGCCCTGGCGCTGCCGGGCGCGCTGTTCGGCGGGGCGGCCCGCGTGGTTGCCTTCTTGCGGCACGAGGCCCACGAAGCAACGCTGAAGCAGGCCATCCTGGGCGGCATGCTGCAAGGCGGTCTGTTCGTCGGCAGCTTCGGCTTTCTGGCCGGCATGCTGGTCGGCTGGCAGGCCTCATCCGAACGGGACGCCGTGCGCATTCTGCTGCTGCTGGCATGCGGTACGTCCGCCTTGATGGTGGCCGCGCTGTTCGCGGCGGGTTTGGCGTACTTCTTGACCTGGCTGGGCGATCGCTTCCTGGGCCTGTTCCTGTCGATCACGATTTCGGGCGGGCTGCTGGCCATCGTCGCCTGGCGGTGCGGCTTGCCCCGGCAGACCGCCGCCCTCGGGGCGCTGGCCATCATGCTCCTGGCGGCCGGTTTCGCGGCCATCGGCCGCTGGTTCGCGCCGTCGCCGCCGCGCCCTTCGGCTGCCGAGGTGGCCGAGGCGCTCTGGCACGACTGGCAGCCGGCCAACGGCGACGACCTGAGACAAAAGCCCGCATCCGACGACCGTTTTCATCCTTGAGACCGAGACGATGCTGACCATTTTCAACCTGCACGCGCGCGTGGACGAGAAGGAAATCCTGAAGGGCCTGAACCTCAAGATCAAGGCGGGCGAGGTCCACGCCATCATGGGGCCGAACGGCTCCGGCAAGAGTACGCTGGCTGGCGTCATTGCGGGCCGCGACGCCTTCGACGTGACCGAGGGCGACGTGCTCTTCGACGGCAAGGACTTGCTCGACATGGACCCGGAGGAACGCGCCCGCGAGGGCATCTTCCTGGCGTTTCAGTACCCCGTCGAGATCCCCGGCGTCAGCAACATGTACTTCCTGCGCGCCGCGGTCAACGCCGTGCGCAAGCACCGCGGCCAGGAGGAACTCGACGGCGGCAAGTTTCTCAAGCTGGTCAAGGAGAAGACCAAGGTCCTGCACATGAGCGACGACCTGCTCAAGCGGCCGGTCAACGAGGGTTTCTCCGGCGGCGAGAAGAAGCGCAACGAAATCTTTCAGATGGCGATCCTCGAGCCGAAGCTCTGCGTGCTGGACGAAACCGATTCCGGCCTCGACATCGACGCCCTGCGCACGGTGGCCGACGGCGTCAATGCCCTGCGCAACAAGGACCGGGCCATCCTGGTGATTACGCACTATCAGCGCTTGCTGGACTACATTGTTCCGGACTTCGTCCACGTGCTGATCGGCGGCCGGATCGTGAAATCGGGCGGCAAGGAACTGGCGCTCGAACTGGAACAAAAGGGCTACGAGGAGTTCATCAAGGAACCGCTGGCGGTTTAGCGAGCCCTTCACATGGAACACCTCCACTGGGAAACCGACGCCAGCCCCCGCGACACCTTCGCCGTGACCGTGGACCGGCTGGCCTACGTCTGGCTCATGGACGACGACAACTATCGGAAGTATTGCGCCGACGAAAGCCACGACAGCTTCGGCGGCATCCAGGACGCCAAGCTCGCCCTCTTGAAACCCAATCGCCGGGGCCGCTGGCATATCGCCGTGGACGTGGGGCGTTCCGGCGGGCCGATCACCGCGTCGGTGCAGAACCGCGCTACGGGGCAAGCGTTGGGCGCGCCCCAGTCCAAGTACCTGAAGGGTGCGCCGAGCAAAAAGCCCTGACCGTTTACGGTTTAGCAGGTGAATTAAACATCATGACCGCAGTGCTGGAAGACAAGGACATCTATCTGTCGAGCTTCGCTTCGTTCGAGAAGCAGCAGGCCAGCGATCCCCGCTGGTTGGCGCAGTTGCGTCAGTCGGCGATCGACCGCTTCGCCGCCGTGGGTTTCCCTACCCTGGACGACGAGGAATGGCGCTCGACGCCGCTGAGCGCTCTGACCCGGATTCCGTTTCAGCGGGCGCACGGTGCGCCCCAGGAGCCGCCGACGGAAACCACCCTCGGCCACACGCTCACCGGCAAGGACTGGACGCAACTGCTGTTCGTCAACGGTCGCTTTGTGCGGTTGCTGCCGACCACGGCAGAGTTGGCGACAGGGGCGAGCGTCGGCAACCTGGCCCAAGCGCTGCGAAGCGAACCGGCCGCCCTCAAGGACCACCTGGGCCGCCATGCGGACATTGAAGACAACGCCTTCATAGCCCTGAACACGGCTTTCCTCGCCGACGGCGCGGTCATCCGACTGCCGAAGCAGTGCGTCAATCGGCAGCCGATCCACCTGATCTTCCTGGCGCTGCCCGACGCGGAACCGACGGTCTCGCACCCGCGCAACCTGCTCGTGCTGGAAGCCCACAGCCAGGCCACGGTGATCGAAAGCTACCTGTCGGCCGGCGCGGGCGCGAGTTTCACCAACTCGGTCACGGAAGTCGTGCTCGGCGAGGGCGCGCACCT
>JAEUIF010001125.1 GCA_016795185.1 Planctomycetia bacterium
CGACTTCCTTGAGCCACTGCGCCGGTTCGCGGATGACCTCGTCGCCCTTGCGGTCTTTCTCCAGAGCGACGACCGCGACTTCCTGAAAAATCTCCTCCGCGACGAGCACATCGCGCACGAGGGCATAGATGAGCCCATACAGCATCCCGCGATACTGCAACAGGGCATGCGCCAGCGAACGGGTGCGGGGAGCGTCGTGACTGTCCATCGGCTCCTCCGGCACGAAATAGCGAGTGGCTTTGGAGAACAGGTGTGGGCGACACGCGAATTGTTACAGAAAAAAACAAAAGGGGTTAGCGCTCCAGGGCGCGTTTGATGTGCTGCACCAGGTTCTTCATCACGAAGCCTTGCTCGGGGCAGATATCCGGCGCACGTCCGCGGCGCTGGAGGTTCTCGGCCACGACCGGCCCGACAGCCGCAACGCGTGATTGGTTGAGTCCTTGCTGTAATTCGGATTGGAGACCCTGCTGGGCGGCGACTTCCCAGAGCCGGTCGACCTGGGGCGAACTGGTGAAACAGAGGACTTGCACCCGGCCGCCAGCCAGGTCGCGAATCAGGTCGGCGACGTGCTGCGCATCGGTCTCGGGCGCGTAGACGTAGGGCAGCACGGGCACGGCCGTCGCGCCGACAGTCCGCAAGAAATCGAACAAGGGCGATGGGGCCGGGCTGTACTGCTGCACGCCGACCGTCCGGCCCGACAGTTCCTGAGTGCGCAAGGCGGCAATGACGCCCTCCGTGGTGGGCGTCTCGGCGACCAGCGCCGGCGATAGCCCGACTTCCTTGAGAGCGCGCATGGGCTTCGGGCCGCGCGTGACGCAGCCGGTGCGCGACAGGGCCGCGATGACCGCCTCTCGATTGCCTGCCCGTTCGGCGAAGCCGAGCAGCCGGCGCAGTCCCTCGCCCGTCAACAGCACGACGTAGGCAAAGTCGCCTGCGATCAGCCGGTCGAGCCAGGCCAGGATCGGCGCGGGCTCGGGAGCGTCGAGGATGCCGACCAGCGGGCAACGCAGGGCGGTAGCGCCGTCTTTCTCCAGCAGTTGCGCGAGTTCTTCGAGTTGGCGGCTTTCCGCCAGGGCGATGGTGCAGCCGGCGAGCGGCTTGCTCATGACCTTGCTCCTCGGATAACTTCTCACGCGGTTTCGGCATAAACCCGGCGATACAGCGCGACGATTTCCTCCGCGCTAGCTTGTCGCGGGTTGTTTGCCGGGCTGCCGCTGGCCAGCGCATCCGCCGCCATCTTATCCAGCAGGGACTCGAAGCGCTCCGCCGGTACGTTCAGGTTGCGTAGCTTTGGAATGCCCACGTCGCGGTTGAGATGGCGCAGCGCGCCGACTATGTCCTGCTGGCCCATCTCGAAGGCGGCGCGGGCATAGCGTTCCGGGGCGCTGCTCTGGCTGAACTCCGTCACGGCGGGGAGCAACACGGCAATGGAGAGGCCATGCGTCAGGTGGAAGCAGGCTCCCAGCGGGCGGGCCATGCCGTGGACCAGGGCCACCGAGGCGTTGCTGAACGCCAACCCGGCCTGCATCGCGCCGAGCATGACAGCGCTACGGGCTTCCAGGTTGCTGCCGTCGTGGTACGCCGTCCGGAGATTGTGGGCGATCAGCCGGATGGCAGACAGAGCGAGCAAGTCGGTTTGCGGTTGGGCGCGGCGGGAAACATAGGCTTCGAGGGCGTGCGTCAACGCGTCGACGCCCACTGCCGCCGTCAGCCCCTTCGGCATGCCCAGCGTCAGCACTGGATCGACGATGGCCGCCGCCGCCAGGCAAGAGCGACTGGCGAACATCATCTTCACGTCGCGGTCGGTATCGGTGATGACCATGACGCGCGTGACTTCGCTGCCCGTGCCCGCCGTGGTCGGCACCGCGATCAAGGGTAGGCCCGGCCGGGGGAATTTCTCGACACCCGCGAACTCCGGGAGCGGTTCCGGATGCGTGTGCCGGACGGCGATGGCCTTGGCGCAGTCGATCGGACTGCCGCCACCGATGGCGACCAGGCCGTCGCAGCCCTGTTGACGCAGTACCGTCAGACCGGCTTCCACGTTGGCCAGCGTCGGATCGGGCTGGACGCCGTCGAAGACGACGACGCATACGGCTGCTGCTTCCAGCTGGCTGCGAGCCTTGTCGGCGACTCCGAGTTGCACCATGCCAGGGTCGGTGACAAGCAGGACCTGGCGTAGCCCGAGTTCGCGTGCCGTGGGGCCGAGTTGCTCCAGAGCGCCCGCGCCGTAGTGGATGATCGGCGGGCTGCGGAAGATGGCGGACATGAGATTCTCCGGTATCACCCACCGATACTTGGCCAACAGCGGTCCTTTCTCACTAGACTATCAGCGGATCGGCGGCAAGTCCGCTCCCATTCCGTCGCGGAGAACGAACGTGGGCCAGCTCGGCGTGGTGGCGATCGGACGCAACGAAGGCGAACGGCTCCAGCGCTGCCTGGAATCGCTGGCTGGCCGCGCGGGCGTCATCGTCTACGTCGATTCCGGCTCCACCGACGGCAGCGCTGAGATGGCTCGTTCCCGTGGCGTCGAGGTGGTGCCGTTGGACCTGTCGATTCCCTTCACGGCAGCGCGCGCGCGCAACGAGGGCTTTCAGCGGCTGCTGCAAGTCGAGCCGGCCGTCGAGTTCGTGCAGTTCGTGGATGGCGATTGCGAGATTGCCGCCGATTGGCTGGAAACCGCGCAGCGCGAGTTGACCGCACGGCCCGATGTCGCCGTGGTCTGCGGCCGACGGCGCGAACGGTTTCCCACTGCCTCGGCCTACAACCGCCTGTGCGACATGGAATGGAATACGCCCATCGGCGAGGCGGAAGCCTGCGGCGGCGACGCCCTGATGCGCGTCGCGCCGCTGAAGGAGCTGGGCGGCTATCGTGCTTCCCTCATCGCAGGCGAGGAGCCCGAACTATGCCTGCGATTGCGGCAGGCTGGCTGGAAGATCGTGCGCCTCGATGCCGAGATGACGCTGCACGACGCCGCCATGACGCAGTTCGGTCAGTGGTGGAAGCGCAACCTGCGCGCCGGGCACGCCTTCGCCGAGGTCGCCTGGTTGCACCGCCACGACAATTTACGGATGTGGCAGCGCGAGGTGCGCGGCAACTTCATCTGGGGCCTGCTCGTACCGGTCCTGGCCTTTCTGCTCGCGCCCTGTACTTATGGCGCTAGCTTATTGCTGCTACTGCTGTACCCCGTGCAAGTCTATCGCATTTTCCGCCACCGGAAGCGCCAGGGCGACTCGACCGATGCAGCGCTCAGTTACGCGGTCTTCTGCGTGCTCGGCAAGTTCCCGCAGGTCAGCGGCCAGGTGCAATTTCACAAGAATCGACTGTTTGGCCAGCAGAGCGCATTGATCGAGTACAAACAACCCACGGCCCCGGTCGGCGAGCCGAAGTAGGGTCCGCTGTGCGGCCCATTTTCGCCGCGCAATCGAGGCAATTCGGCGGAACGGTCCGCACAGCGGACCCTACGAGAAACCCGCAACCCGTGGCCGGTTGGCGAGACGAGAACCATGAAAGTGGCCTACCTGGTCAACCAGTATCCGCATGTCAGTCATAGTTTCATTCGCCGCGAAATCGCCGCGCTGGAAGCTCAGGGCGTCAGCGTCGAGCGTTTCTCTGTGCGGCCTTCGCCCAGCGATCTGGTCGATCCCGCCGATCAGGCCGAGCAAAAGAAGACCCAGGTGATTCTCGCGGTCGGCGCAACGGGCTTGCTGCTCGCGCTGCTCACGCAACTCTTCAGCCGACCGGGCCGCTGGTGCAAGTCGCTCCGGCAAGCGGTCCAGATGGGCCGGCGTTCCGAGCGCGGCGTGCTGCGGCACCTGATCTACTTCGCCGAAGCCTGCGTGCTGGTGGATCGCCTGAAACAGTGCGGGGCCGAACATCTGCATGCCCACTTCGGCACCAACTCGACGACCGTGGCGCTGCTCACGCACTTGCTCGGCGGGCCCCGCTACAGCTTTACGGTGCACGGCCCGGAAGAGTTCGACCATCCCGAGGAACTATCGCTGGGCCGGAAAATCGAACATGCAGCCTTGGTCGTCGCTATCAGTGATTTCGGCCGCAGCCAACTGTTCCGCTGGTGCCCGCATCAACACTGGCCGAAGATCAACGTGGTGCGTTGCGGTGTCGATGCGGCCTTCCTGAGCGGCGGTCCGCAGCCCGTGGTCGATACGCCGCGCCTGGTTTGCGTCGGCCGGCTGTCGGAACAAAAGGGCCAGCTCTTCATTCTCGATGCCCTGGCGGTGCTGGCATCCGAGGGAGTGAACTTCGAGATGGTGCTAGCCGGCGACGGGCCGATGCGCGGCGAGGTCGAGAAGCTGATCGCGAAACACGGCCTCGAAAAGCGCGTGCGCATCACCGGGTGGTTGAGCGGCGCGCAGGTGAAGCAGGAAATCCTGGCGGCGCGAGCAATGGTGCTGCCGAGCTTCGCTGAAGGGCTACCTGTGGTGCTGATGGAAGCCCTGGCGCTGGGCCGCCCGGCGCTGACCACCTATGTGGCCGGTATTCCCGAACTGGTGCGGGATGGCATCAACGGCTGGTTGATCCCCGCCGGTTCGGTGCAGCGCCTGGCCGAAGCCATTCGTTCGGCTTTGCAGACTTCACCCGAACAATTGGCCGAGATGGGCCGCCACGGCGCGGCCAGCGTGGCGGCCATGCACGATGTCACGAAGGAAGCCGCGAAACTGGCGGCGCTGTTCCAGCAAGCGGGTATTGGGAAGGTGTAAGCCTGCGCAAG
>JAEUIF010000628.1 GCA_016795185.1 Planctomycetia bacterium
ATACGCGGCGATGGCACGCTCGATGCGTTCCAGCGGGTCGGCGATACTGGCGATGGCGTCGTCGATCGTCTGGCGCAGGTTCAGCATCACCCGGTCGGCGGCGGCCAGGAACAGGTTTTCCTTGCTGCCGAAGTGCCGGTAGAGCGTACCCTTGCCGATGCCCAGGTCATCGGCCAGCAGTTGCAGGTCGGTGTCGGCATAGCCGCTGCGCGCGAAGTGCTGGATCGCCGCGTCCAGGATTTCCTCGCGCCGCTGTTCCAGGCGCGGCGTCGGCGCGGGGGTGGCAGTCTTGGAGGAGCGAGTCGCCTTCATGAATCGCCTCCCAGCACAAGCGGACGGACCAGTCCGTCCACTCTTATTCTAGGATAGGTAGGCGGTCAAGGTCAAATCCGGACTGCCGCGCCATAGAATGACTCCACGCCCCTACTGGATTTGGAAATTGACTTCCGTTGGAGTTTGCTGATGCCATTCAAGGCCCTGGGCCTGGACCCCAAGCTGTTGCAGGCGATTCACGATCTGCGCTACGAAGCGCCGACCCCGATCCAGGCGGAAGCCATCCCCGCGATCATCGGGGGCCGCGACCTGATCGCCACCGCCCAGACCGGCACGGGCAAGACCGCTGCTTTCCTGCTGCCCATCCTGCATCAGCTGCTGCACCTGCCGCACGGCCACACGCAGGCGCTGATCATCACGCCGACGCGCGAGCTGGCCCAGCAGATTGACGATGTCTGCCTGGGGCTGGCATATCATACTTCGCTGCGGGTCGGCCTGCTGGTGGGCGGCACGGCGATGAGCCCGCAGGAAAAGGCGCTGCGGGCGGGCGTCGAGCTGATCGTGGCCACGCCGGGCCGGCTGCTCGACCACATGCGGCAGAACCAGGCGCGCTTCGACCAGCTGCACACGCTGGTGCTCGACGAGGCCGACCGCATGCTCGATATGGGCTTCCTGCCCGACCTCAAGCGCATCGTGGCGCGCTTGCCCGCCCGCAAGCAAACGCTGCTCTTCTCGGCCACCATGCCGCCGGTGATCGCGAAGCTGGCCAAGGAAATCCTGCGCAACCCGCAGTCGATCCAGATCGGCCATCGCAGCGCGCCGGCGGTCGGCATCACGCAGGCGGCCTACCCCGTGCCGGAGCACTTGAAGACGCCGCTGCTGCGCCACCTGCTGCGCCACATGGACATGCCTTCGGTCCTGGTCTTCACGCGCACGAAGATGATGGCACGCCGGCTGGCGCGAATCATCGCGGGCGACGGCTTCTCGGTCGCGGAGCTGCACAGCAACCTGACGCAACCACAGCGCAATCGCGCCATGGACGGCTTCCGCCGGGGCGACTTCCAGGTCCTGGTGGCGACGAACATCGCGGCCCGCGGCCTGGACGTGGATCACATCACGCACGTCATCAGCCACGACGTGCCGAACGTGCCGGACGACTACGTTCACCGCATCGGCCGCACGGCCAGGGCCGAAGCCGAGGGCGACGCCTTCGTGCTCGTCTCGCCAGCCGAGGAAAAATCGCTCTCGCAGATCGAACGCCAGATCGGCCAGCGCTTGCCGCGCGTGACGTTGCCCGACTTCGACTACAAGCAAGCGGTGCCGACGCGCGACCAGCGTTCGGGCCATTCGGGACGCGGCAGTGGTGGAAGTGGCGGAGGCGGCCAGCGACGGACGCGCCGAGGCGGCGGAGGTGGACGGTCGGAAGGCAAGTCTTCCCAGCACAACGGCAACAAGCGGCCCTCGCAGGGGGACCACTCGCGGCGGCATCATTGAGGGGTGCGGGTGGCACTCCACCCATTGGGTGGACCGAAACGTTTACCAAATTGCTACGCGAGTTCGACCGTATTCGCAGCGTAGTCAATACTCAGTCGGCGGCCAGCGAGCAGCATTGTGCCCAGCAGCGGATGCTGTCCATCGCTGGCGATAAGTTGCGTTTCGTATGTGTTGCCGAACCAATCGAGGAAACAGGCGAACATTTCCAGTTCAACGGCTTGGCCATCCGCCAAAATCGCCTCAGTAGAGGAGTGCTTTGCCAGTCCCAAAGCGGCAATCAGCTGTCGCGGAGCGACCAGGCCGCCGTTGAACGCCGTATCGACCCACACCACCATTTCTGTGCGCTCTGCATCGCGTGACGCCGACACGGGCACGCGAAGCAATGCGCGCAGCTGCTCATCCACGAATCCAGTCATCGCTGTACGTTCCCCATTTGAAAGGCCGCGCGATGCCCGATCCGGATGAGGTGTGACAAGCGAGAAGGGTGCTTTGCCCTCGCCAAATGCACGGCTTCGTCGAACGTATCCCCTAGAAAGTAGTCGCCGGAGTCTGGTTCAATCGCGACAAACCGATCCCGGTGCTGCAACTCCAACATGCCCTGCAATCGCTCGGCGTAAAGACGCTTGGCGCGGTCGATGACCGATTTCGTATCGCCCGATACCATGTTCACTCCTTTCTGGGACGGTTCTGCTCGCCCGTATATCTTTCAATCCGAGTGTTCATGCTAGACGGGAACGACCCTGCGGGGAAGATCTGTCTCCCGCGGAGAAGCCGGTCGGGGCAAGTGCAGCGTCAGGCGTTCCCGTTGGACCGTTCGAGGATCTCTGTCAGAGTTTTCAGCCGCAGGTGCTGAAGTCGTTGAAGCGTCGCAATCGTCGACCACACTTCACGGTCGTCTTTGCCTGGTACTGCTGCCAGCACGTTATCCATGATTGTCAGTAACCGGTCGAGGCATCCGCGCCACTCTTGAATGCCGTGCTGGAAGTGTAGGGCAGCGAGTTCGAGATCGATGGGGACCTCCCCGTTGTAGTCATCGGCCAACCGGTTGAACTCGGCCAGAAGGACCCCCAGGTGGTTTTCAATTCTCTGAATCTCGGCTTCGTATTCGAGTGGGAGTTGACGGGTGGAAAGAGCCTTTCTCAATGCCTCGGCGGAGGCGCGGGTTGCGCCAATGTAGCAGCAGACATGAGTCCTGAACTCATGGGTCAAATTGCAGTTTAGCACGCACATGCTCCGTTCATCCGTGTCATCACCGATGCCTGAACGATTGCATTCGCAATGTGCGAGAGACGTGCCATCCCAGTCGCTTCCGTTCGAGTCCAGGTGCATCTGCTAGACCGTGCGCAGATCGGACCACGCCAGCCAGATGATCCAGACGCCGACTCCGACCACGAAGACTTCGATGCCGAACACCGAGAAGCACTGCTTGTGGTAAGCGTACTCCGCGTCGAGTTGATAGATCAGGCCGCACGCAAGGATTCCTGCTGCGCCCGTTGAAGTGGGCTGTCATGAATCGTCTCGTCTGGCCATCCGACGTGCCGAATGATTCCAACGCCTGCCGCTCGGTAAAGTCTCCCATACGCGGGTGCGATGCTTCAAGAGCAGTCGGTGCCAAAGTGTATTTTGGCACGGAGTGGCAAAACATTGGGGTTTTTGCCACTGTGTGCCAAGAGGCATTTGGCGCGCAGTGGCAAAACATTGGGGTTTTGCACCTCCCTGCCAGGCGGATTTTTCTGGGCACGGAGGGTGGACCATTCGCTCGGGGCGCGAAGCCTGGTTCGCAAGGTCAAGCCAGCAAAGGTCCATCCGGCGCGGAATTTGCTATAACCCTGGCAGACCGTTGCCCAGTCCGGAACCACGGAGGAGTCCATGCGCTTTCATGCCCTGGCTTGCGATTACGACGGCACCCTGGCCCTGCGCGGGCGCGTCGATGAGAAGACTTTGGCCGCGCTCGAGCGGCTCTTGGCGACCGGCCGTAAACTGCTGTTGGTCACGGGCCGCGAACTCGATGACCTACTGACCGTGTTTCCGGATTTGCACTACTTCAGCTGGGTGGTCGCCGAGAATGGAGCGCTGCTGTATTGCCCAGCCACGCGCGAGGAAAAGCTGCTGTGCCCAGCCCCGCCGGCCGAGTTCAGCGAGGCGCTGCGGCGGCGCGGCGTCACCAACTTTCGCACCGGAAGGTCCATCGTCGCCACCTGGCGGCCTCATGAGGTGGAGGCTTTGCAGGCGATCCAGGAGCTGGGCCTGGAACTGCAAGTCATCTTCAACAAGGACGCCGTCATGGTGCTGCCCACCGGCGTCAACAAGGCGACGGGGCTGACCGCGGTGCTCGGACCGCTGGGCCTGTCGCCGCATGAAATCGTGGCCGTCGGCGATGCGGAGAACGATCATGCTTTCCTGAGCCTGTGCGAATGCTCGGTGGCCGTCGCCAACGCGCTGCCGGCGCTCAAGGAGCGCGCCGACGTGGTGACCGTGGGCGATCATGGCGACGGCGTCATCGAGTTGATCGAACAGTTGATCGACAACGACCTGACTGCCTGGGAACCGCAGCTGACGCGCCATCACCTGCTCTTCGGCCACGCGCGCGACGGCAGCGAAGTCCGCCTGCCGCCGGCCGGCATCAGCCTGATGATCGCCGGGCCGTCCGGCAGCGGCAAATCAACGGCCGCGACGAGCTTCATCGAACGGCTGGCCGAGCAGCGCTATCAGTATTGCATCATCGATCCGGAAGGCGATTACGACAACCTGGCCGGCGCGGTGACCGTCGGCGGCCCGCAGCGCAGCCCGGATGCCGACGAGGTCATGCAATTGCTGGCGAAGGCCGAGCAGCATGTGGTCGTCAACCTGGTGGGCATGGCGATCGCGGATCGGCCGCCGTTCTTCCTGTCGCTGCTGCCCCGCTTGCAGGAGATGCGGGCGCAGACGGGCAGACCGCACTGGCTGATCGTGGATGAAGCGCATCACCTGCTGCCGGCGTCGTGGGAACCGGGGCCGCTGGTGATGCCAGGCGAATTGAAGTGCGTGCTGTACATCACGGTGCATCCGAATCAGGTCGCGCCGGCGGTGCTGGCGGGCGTGGATGCCGTGCTCGCCGTGGGGGCCGAACCGCAGGAAACGGTCCAGCAGTTCCTCAAAGCGCAGGACCAGGCACGGCCGGGCTTGCCGGCCGAAGAACTGCAAGCCGGCGAGGTCTTTCTCTGGTGGCGCGCGCAGGAGCGCGGCCCGGTGGTCGTGCGACCGCTGCCCAGTCAGACGGAACGGCGACGCCACATTCGCAAGTATGCCGAAGGCGAACTGCCGCCTGACCGCAGTTTTTACTTTCGAGGTCCGGAAGGCAAGCTGAACCTGCGCGCCCAGAACCTGATCCTGTTCATGCAGCTGGCTGACGGCGTGGACGATGAGACCTGGGAGTTCCACCTGCGTGCGGGAGATTATTCCACCTGGTTCCGCGAACGCATCAAGAACGCACGCATGGCGGATGAGGCGGTGGAGATCGAGCAGCAGACTGGAGTGCCGGCGAGCGAAAGCCGGGCGCTGATCCGTGCGCTCATTGAGCGCTACTACACGCTGCCGGCGGCACCGCCGCTGCCGATGCCCGGCACCGATGCCGCGCCGAGTAGACAGCCGACTGCGGAGAAGTGATTGCCATTCGACGATCGCGCAGACGATTTTGCATACAAGCCTGAGGCGCCAGCGAAGGATACCCTGTCCTTCGCTGGAGCTTCAGGCTTGTACCGACTTTTTGCACTAGTTTAACACCTTCAGGAGGCAAGTTGCTCGCTGCCTGAAGGCGAAACTGCGAACGATGAGGATAAGCTGCCGGGGCCGCTTGCAAGACCTTCATGCCGCGCGAAACCAGGATGGCCTCCCCGGTCAGCTTCATCCGCTGGTTATCCCGCGACTGGAACTGTACGTCACGATCCATTGTAACCGAGGAACTTCAACACGGAATCGATCAATTTAGGCGTTATAACCAACTCCCCGTGCGGCAACGCTTCTTGAATCGACATCGCAAGTCGATCCTGTCGATCACGACAGTCGCGGGCATTATCGAAATTGCCTGCGGCGACTTCATTCTCCTTCCTAATTTGAAGTTCTTCATAGTCAGTTCGGAGAGCGAAAACCGTTTGCCTGAGATTCTCAGGCACCAGTTGGTTCAAGAGTTCGTCATGGATCGCGTCATAAGGGAGCGATATCACGAACCGGCTGAACTCGGAGTCATCATCGGGGTGCCGAACGGTCAGACCAATCAAGTAGTCTCCAACTTCCGGCGATAGGATCGCGGGCGTGTGACGATCTCTTTCGACTCTCGTTAGCGCACGCCGAATGCATGCAACGGCAAAATCAATGTGCCGCAAGTGATTCTCCGATGCCGAATGAGCATGACGTAGAGCGGGATAACGGTTGCTATTGTGCCGCGCCGTTGCTGGCGGAGAACGTCCGCTCGATCTTCGTCACGTTGCCGTGGCGGTCCTTGATCGAGGCAGTAATCTTGCCCTTCGGTAGGGTCAACGGTTTGGTCAACTTCAGTTCGCGGATCAGCGGCTCGACCGTCTTGAACTTCGACGCCAGGTTCTGGCCCGCCGCCACGCCTTCCACCGAGAAGTCGGCGGTCACTTCAAAGCTGTTGCGCTCGATGCCCCGATAATCGTGGAAGCCGATCAGGATGCGGTCCACCACCGCGTTGGCGCCCGGTTGCGGGGAAGCCATCGTCAGCGTTGGCCGCTGGTCATCGAGCATCCAGCCATAGCCAGCCACTTGCGGTTGTTTCGGGTCGAAGTCGAGGTCGATCGGGCAACCCAGATCGATCCAGCGGACGATGGTCAGCTTATCCTCGTGCGTGAGCGGGGCCACCTTGACTGCTTGACCGTCGCTACCCTTGTAGGTGCCAGCAACCGCATCCGGCGGCGGCATGACGCTGCCGGTGTAGTCGAGGTCGGCGCGGTTGCGGTTCGCGGGCGAATCCGGTACCGGCTGCCCCTTGAGTTGCAACGTGCGCGGGTTGCCGGGCGTCGTTTCCGTGGGGAAGTCGTCGTTGGTCCAGCCATCGGTGCGCTGGCCGAAGATTTTCCAGACGAGCAGGCTGCGCCGGGATTGCAGCATGCGGATGTAGCGCGAAGCGTTGCTGCCGCGCCAGGAGCCGTTCACCGGCTTGTGCCCGAAGCGGCCCGCGTAGTCCATCGCCAGGCGGTAGTAGGTGCCGGGGACATCGTCGGCGTTGGGTAAACTGACGATGGCGTCGTCGTCCAGCACCAGATTGCCGGCCGGCTGCCGCGATTTCAGCGAATGGCAAGCCACGCAGCTGCGTTCCAGGATCGGCTTGATGTCGCGGAAGTATTCGACGTTTTTCACGTCGGGCGCGTAGCGCAGGCCGGTTTCGCCCTTCACATCCCACTTCTTGCCCGACTGGTCGCCAGCCTTGTCGGTCAACAGCGGAGCGCTGCTCGACAGGTCGAAGACCGGATAGTCCTTCTTCGCCGCGGCAGTCAGATTGAAGTCAGTGGGCTTCTGGCTATGGGCATGGCAGCCGCCGCAATCGTGGCGAATCTCGCCGGGCCGCAGCTGGTGCCAGGTCTGCGCCATGTTCAGCACCATGCCGTGCTTGTCCAGCGTCTGGAAAGTGTACGCGACATCACCGGGGATGCGGGCCAGGAAACTGGTATCCGGGTTGCCGTCCGGGTCGAGGGGTTGCGTGCCGCTGGCAAACTTGCGCACGGGGATTTCGCCCAGGATGCGCAGCCGTTCGTTGGCATGGCTGCGGAACGTGCGGCCTGATTTCGGCCCCTTGTGCCGGTCGGTGGTCGGCTCCATCGCCAGGATGCGAATGGCGTGGATGTCTTCGTTCTCGTATTTGCCGGCGTCGCCGCCCTGGTTGAACCAGTTGAGCGACACCCCGTCCTCGGCCGAGTTGAATGGATCGAGGTCTTGATAACCGCCCGTGCGGTCGTTGCCCTTCGAGAAGGTCGCCGTCACGCTGCCGGGGTGGACCTTGCCGTTGGGGTAGCTCTCGCGTTTGTACAGGCTAGAGGTGCCGACCAGGCCCAGCGGCGTGCCGGCGGGCAGGTGCGGCGACAGCTTGCCGTCGTTCTGCAACCAGGGCAGTTTTTTCGGCTCGGCCACGCCGTAGATGCGCTGGTACGGCACCACGGCGCGGGGCCATTGCTCGTTGAACTTCGGATCGTTCTTGATGAGCAGCATCTGCGCCGGTTCGTCGATCGCCTTGCCGTCCTTGATGAGATACAGCCCACCGTCCACCGCCGGGACGTGGACCGTGTAGCCGCCATTCACCGGCCCTGGCGACCAGACGCAGAGCAGGTGATTGTTCGGCGCGCCGGAGGGATGCGTCACCTTGCCGACGCGCGGACCGTTGCGCTGGCCGCGCACGGCATAGTCGGACGGTCCTTCATCGGTGCGGGCGAAGCGCGTGATGCCTTCAATGCCGTACGGGCTGAAAGGCAGCCGGCGGATGCGCGCGTCGCCATTGTCGGAGCGGCCGTGGCGCAGCGGTGGATTGCGCGGATCGTCCATATAGCCTGGCCCGAAGGCGAACTGTCCGGCCGGCACCTCGGCGGGGAATTTGACGAAGCCGCCGAAGCCGCTGGAGGTCTGGTTGTAATACTCCTCGGCAATGATGGAGCCGTCGCTCAGCTGCGTCTGGAAGTGGTAGGCGCTCGGGTTGGGACCGGCCATGAAGCCGCTGACGAGCGGCCCCCAGTTGGTGCCGTCGGGGTTGATGACCCACAGCCCCCAGAGGATCGAATGCCGCAACCCCTGCGATTCCAGCGAACTGAACATGATGCGGCCATCCTTGAGGATGGTCGGGTGCAGGGCCATGCCCAGGTTCAGGTGGCCGACGCACTCGACGTTGCTGCCGTCGTCGTCCATCACGAAGAGTTGCAGCGTGTGCGGCAGGCGCTTGGGCGGCTTGAAGGCGTTGCGGTTGCTGGCGAACATCACCTTGCCGCCGGGCAGCGGGCACGGCCCCATGTTGAAGACGCCGTATTGCAAGTAATTCTTGCCCGGCTCGGCGGTGCGATAGTCCTTGCTCCAGTCGCCCGCGCCGGTGTTGGGCGTGAAGACCTGCTGCGTCAGCCGCACGCTCTTGCGGCTCTTGACGTGGACCTTGTAGATGTCCGCGCCGGCCGGCGGCCCCATCGCGGTGGTGCCGCCCTTCAGATCGTGGAACAGAGAATAGTAGACCCATTCACCGTCGAAGGAGACCATCGGGTCGGTGACAGAGCCCGCGCCGCCGGCCACGAGCACCTCTTCCTTGCCGTTGGGGTAAAGGATCATCAGGTCGCCGCCGGCGTCCATGAACACCGGGTTGGAAATCTCGGTCCAGTTGGTGCCGACGCCATCCCCCTTGCGCGGCACGCGCACGTAGACGATGGGATAGTCGAGCTTCACGCTCTTGTCCGAAGCAACAGGCGGCACGTTCAGGTTGATCGGCCCCGAGATCTGCTCGGCCTGCTGGGCTTGCACCAGTGCCCAGGTTCCGATGACCAGGCTCAACACCACCAGTCCGAGACGAGGAGACATGGTCCCTCCCGTTGCAAGGCCGCTTGAGGTTATTCGGTGGGAAGCGATGCCCGGCGGGCGTCGCGCGTGGGCAAGAACATCAGTCTAGCACGGGTGCCGCGCACAGCCGTCATGCGAAATTCGGCCAGCGGGCGAAAATCGGCTTTCAGGTCGGTGCAACTGCGGGCTCATGCCCCGCTCGCCCAACTCCGTGACGCGCTAGTTCCCCATTTTATTCGAGCCCGCCACAGGCGGTTTAGTTCCCGGTTTGCGGCCCCGGAAATAGCATCGGGCCGGCTTGCGGCCGGCCCGATGTTAGGTTACCAACTGGTGATTAGCCAGCAGCAATCACTGGAGGGCTTCCTTGGCGGCGGCGGCGATGTCCTTGGCCTTCTCGGCAGCGCTCTTGGTGTCCTTGAACGCGAAGTTCTTGGAGATCGCGCCACCCTTCTTGTAGACCAGGACGGTCACGGCGGCGTCCTTGTTCAGCTTGTAAGCGCCCGGGCCGTCCTTATCGACGGCGACGGTCAGCGGGGTGGTCAGCTTGTGGGTGCT
The DNA here is from genome assembly GCA_016795185.1 of Planctomycetia bacterium. Taxonomy (GTDB): domain Bacteria; phylum Planctomycetota; class Planctomycetia; order Gemmatales; family Gemmataceae; genus JAGVLI01. Next base: position 9,844 of record JAEUIF010000628.1, read on the forward strand.
CTGGAGCTTGGCCAGATCGGCGTCGGCGACGCCGGAGACGCCCACGACCACGGTGCCCAGCTTTTCGTTGCTCTTCTGGACTTCGTCAACGGCCTTGACCAGGCTGGCCAGGTTGTCGTCGGCCTTCTGGCTGAAGATCAGCACCACCGCCGGACGGGCTTCGGCGTTGTAGGCGCAGACGTAGCACAGGGTCTTCCCTTCCTTGGCGCCGGTGATCGCCTTCACGTCGAAGGCGCCGCCGATCTTTTCGCCGGCGGCCGCGCCGGACTTGACTTCATCCGCGGCCAGGGCCAGACCCGCGAAGCCGACCAGCGCCACGGCGACCAGCGCCAACCCGATGCGATTCATCATGGACACTTCCTCCTCGTAGCAACTCGAGACGGTGAACACCCGCGATGGGTGATTCCTCCCTGACGTTAAACCTCGCGGTTTCTCTACAGGGCCGTAGACGGGTTGGCAAGCGTCGCTATTCGAGGAAATTCGGTGAAGGCGCAGCGCGGACGCAACCGCTGGACCAGCGGTGGGATGGAGCCATCGGGCCGGCACGTGCGCCGGCCCGATGGAGATTGGTTGACGGACAGGCGCGCGGTCACGCCTGCATTACTTCAAGGCCTCGGCCGCCGCGGTGGCGATCTCTTTCGCCTTGTCCGCCGCTTCCTTGGTGTCCTTGAACGCGAAGTTGTTGGAGATTTTGCCGCCGACCTTGTAGACGAGGACCGTAACCGCAGCTTCCTTGTTCAGCTTGTAGTTCTTCGGTCCGTCCTTATCGACGGCGACAGTGAGAGGAGTGGTGAGCTTGTGGGTTTCCTGGAGCTTTTCGAGGTCAGCGCCTTCGACGCCGCTGACGCCGACGACCACGGTACCCATCTTTTCGTTGCTTTTCTGAACTTCGTCGATCGCCTTGACCAAACTGGCAAGGTTGTCATCGGCCTTCTGGCTGAAGATCAGCACGACGGCCGGACGCTTTTCACCATTGTACTTTCAGACATAGCACAGGGTCTTGCCCTTGTTCTCGCCGGAGAAGGCTTTCACGTTGAACGCCCCTCCGATCTTGTCCTTCGGGCCGGACTCGACATCCGCCCGCAGGCCAGTGCTGGCCAACGCCAGACCGGCCAGCACGATGATAGGTACTCTCAATCGCCCTGTCATGATACCAGTCCTCCACTTGTGGAAACGAAACAACCACTCCACGGCCTACCCTTCGCGGAGACAGGCCATGAAGAGCATCTTACGATACAGACGGCCCGGTTGTCAGCGGTATTTGACGAATTTGCTCTGGTGGAAATGCAACGAGGCGGCGGGAACTGCGTCTCGACGCCAGTTCTTTGCCGCGCAACGGGGCACTCGCGTTTTGCAGACCCATGCTGGTTCTTTACCGCGTAGCGGCAGGGCTTCCAAGGTGTCATTTTTTCAGTTTCCGAGCGGCCAGAATTTTGGCCGTGGCCACATGCTCGCCGTTGCGGTAACGCGCGCGGCGCGGCGGCTTCTTCTTGGGACCACGCGCATGCTTTTGATAACGTGCCAA
>JAEUIF010000629.1 GCA_016795185.1 Planctomycetia bacterium
TTGGCACGTTATCAAAAGCATGCGCGTGGTCCCAAGAAGAAGCCGCCGCGCCGCGCGCGTTACCGCAACGGCGAGCATGTGGCCACGGCCAAAATTCTGGCCGCTCGGAAACTGAAAAAATGACACCTTGGAAGCCCTGCCCCTTCGGGGTACACGCAATTTGCGTCGTCCCATGCCCCAGGGTGCGCTGCGCGACCCTGGGCTGTGGAGTACAACCGCTTCGCGGTAAGGAAACGCCTAATTGACCAACCGTCATTGGACCGATCACTAGTTAGTGCCGGCTGCCGGCGCGAAATGCGCACCAATTTTTGAATCGCCGTGGAAATGCGACGCTGTCAGGCGACATCGGGCTTCGGGGCCGCCACCACCGGCGCGGCGTCGGCGGGCTTGGGCGCGGGGGTGGTCAAGGGCCAGATGATGGAGATGCCCCAGTTGACGACCAGGCCAATCACGCAGCCGAGCATCACTTCGCCGACCCGTTTCAGGCCGTCTTCCATGCCGCTGACCTTGTCGTGGCTGAGGCTGCCGGCGATGACGATGGCGGCCGTGATCGGCGCTTGCCGCCACATCACCTGAATGCGGATGACGTAGGACGAGATCAGCACGGCGACGGCCAGCGCCACGGGCAGCTTCCAGGCCCCCGACCCGCCGATGGCCAGAAAGAGCAGGCCGACCGCGCAGCCGACGATGCCATTGATGATCCGGCCCCAGAACGTTTGATACGCCTGCTGTACTTGTGGATCGCTGACCGCGACCATCGAACTGATGGCCCAGATGGGATTGGTATCGGCCAGCAGACCCAGGATCAGCCAGAGCACCGCCGTGGCCGCGCCGACGCGCACGGCGAAATGGACGCCGAGCCAGGGGCTTTTCGGGGCGCTTTTCGCGGCCTCACTCATGGCTCTGCGGGGCGTTGCCGTTCAGACGGTAGACGACGCCGGTCTTGGTCGTGCCCAGCGACACCCAGTCCGCCGCCGCTTGCTGCAACGACAGGAAGAACTCCTCACAGCGCCGCTGGGCCTTGGCGTGAAACTCCTCGCGGCGTTCAAACTTGGCCTGGAAGGCGAACTCGCCGACCAGCGGCCGGTGGTCGCCGCGGGCGCGCCACAGGGCTGCGTTGCACTTGGCGGTGACGCCCTTGCCGAAATCGAGCTTGCCCAGGTCCACCAGCACTTCCTCGACGATCATCTGATTGACGAGGTCCACATGTTCCTTTTTTGACGGCGACAGTTGCATCAGGCAGGGAAAGAGCCGCGACAACTGGCGCAGCGACGCGCCGTCCACATCCAGCACCTGATTGAGCCCGAACTGCACGTTATGCGAATAGAGCATGCGCACGCCGCCGAGGCGGTCGCGCAGCGGCAAGGCTTCGGCCTTGAACTTGATGCGATACTCGCCGGGCACCTGCGGGCGCACATCCAGGGTCGCGGCGGCCTGCAATTCGGGGTGGCGGAACTTGAAGACGACTTCCGGCTCGCCCGCCGCGAAGCCATCCTCGAACAGCACGCGGCGGCGCAGGATGAAGGCGTTGTTGTAAAGCTTGAAGTCTTCCGTGTCGAAAAACACTACCTCGCGAATCTGCGGTTTCTGGCCGTCGCGGTAGCACGGCTCGAAGTCCACATCCGCCGCCTTCGCGACCTGGGCCACGAGCTTGCCGAACTCCAGGAAACTCTTGACCGAGGTGAACCGTTCGGGCTTGAGGATGATCTTGCTTTCGAGATAGTGAACGTCGTCGAGGGGATGGCCATCGCTGTACTGGCCGGGTTGCAGCTCGGCGATCGGCTCGGACACGGCAGCGGCCTTCGACATGGTCGGCACTCCTCGCGGCAGGGGCGGGTGACATCGTCCGCGGCGCGCAGCGCCGCACGCGACTCTGCCACTACGGTACGCCGGGAAAGCGCGCGAAGCAAGCGCCGGGGCTGGTGGGAGTAAACGGCAAGCGCGGCAAGCCGTAGCCTTGGGCTCGGCGGAGATGAGGCATCTCTGGACGAATCCCACGAACCGGGGCAGAATGGAGGCCGGCACCCAGGTGAAGTACGGTGACGAAAACACTTTCGACGGTGCTACTGCTCGCGCTGCTGCTGCTTCTCGTCCGCGCCGAATCCGCGCAGGCCGCGAAAGCGATCTCGGTCCAGATCAAGGACAGTGAGAAAGTCGTACTGCGCGGCATCTGCACGGCGGACGACCGCGACACCCCCGCCGAGGTTTGGCGCGAATTGGAACAGGCCGACCTGGAAGCACTGGCGGACTTCGCGGCCGAGCCAACCGATCCGCGACTGGCGACGTTAATGGGCGACCTGCGCATCGTCGTCAGCTGGCATGAACCGCTGGCCAGCGCGGCAGTCAGCGAACTGCACCTGGTCCGCGATGCGGGGAAAGGCACGCGCTGGCGACTCGCGCCGGGCGAGGTCGAACGCGCCGCCCCGGCAGCGGGCTTGCAGCTGCCCAGTCGCGCCGCCGCATTCTGGCCGCTGGCGGTGGGCGTCGCGGTCTGTGTCCTGGCGGGCGTC
>JAEUIF010000630.1 GCA_016795185.1 Planctomycetia bacterium
ACCTTGTAGCCAAGGTCCTCGGCCTTGCCCTTGAAGTCGGCGACCGAGCAAGCGCCGCACTTCCGGCAATCGAGGCCGAACTCGTCGTAATCGGCCGGGCAACCCTCGGCGTGCTTCAAGCAGTGAGGCAGCAAGAGCAGCCGGCGCTTGAAATCGATGGCCTGCACCTGCTCGCGCCAGAACTCGTTGCTGATGAGCACCATGACGAAGCCGAGATACGACTCCGGCTGGTCCAGCTGCCGGAGGAGGTTTTCGGCCAGGCGCTGCAACTCGGCCTTGACGAGCGGCTTGGTGCGGTCGAGCGATTTGCCCAGCTCCGCGATGGCGGCCCGGATGCGGTCGCGCTCGGCGCGCTCCTGGGGCACCGCTTTCAGGTGCGCGGTGCTGGGCCGGCGGTCTTTCTTGGTAGTTTGCGGTTCGTCGGCAACGGTCGCCACGGTTGCTACCTCGGGGGGTGTCGTCAAGGTGGGCTGTCGATCATTATCGCCCCTCGCCCCTTGCGGGAGAGGGTTGGGGTGAGGGGATCGAGGTGGCGGTGCTGTCCCCTCACCCCAACCCTCTCCCGCAAGGGGCGAGGGAGTCAGTATGTGCTGCCCCGTCGGGCGCGTCCCAGGGCCGCAACGGTGAACATTATGGGGTAGAGCTTCTCGAAATACCACAACCTGGCGAAATAAAAACCGATGGGCGTGGCCTGCGTCAGCCCGCCCGCTTCCACCTGTTCGACGAGCCAGGCCAAACCGTTATTCACGGCGGACTCCGCCCGGTCGCCCGCCGCCAGCAGCACTTCCACGGCGAGGGCCGTCTCTTCGATACTCGACGGCGTGTTCTTCACTCCGCCCCAACCGCCGTCGGGGTTCTGGTTGGCCAGCAGCCAGTCGAACCCGCGCCGGGCCTGCTCGACGTGCAGCAGGCCGAGATCGCGGTAGGCGGCCAGCACGCGGGCGGTGCCATAGGTCGGGTTCACATCGTCTGGCGCGTGCTGATTGCCGAACCACAAGGGCAGCCAGGAGCCGTCCGGGCGCTGCTCGCGTGCCAGGTACATCAAACCCTGTTCCACGGCATCGGTGGCGTCCGGCAACGGAAACCCCGGAAACGTCGCGGTCTGACGCGCCAGCCGCAAGGCTTCCGCATAGACCTGATCGGCCTCCAGCTGCGCCTGCCAGACGGAAACCGCGCGCAGGACGTGGGCCGTGAGGTCGCAGCCGCTGCGGTCGAACGGCAGGTGTCCCCAGCCTCGACAGAACGTGGGCCAACCGCCGTCGCTGTTCTGCAAATCGAGCAGCCAGCGCAAGCCATTCAGCAGCGCGGGCCGGTCTTCCCACGACAGGTCCGGCAAGCGGGGCAGCGACAGCCCGCCGGCCGTGTACTCGCTGAGCGCGGCGCGGGCCAGAGCGCGCGGCGACGGCTGCGGTTCCTCGTCCTGCACGGGTTCGATCAGGTGCGACAGGGCGATCAGCGCGCCGGGCGTGTCGTCGGCATCGGGCACACCGCCCGTGAGCGGCGTCCAGGCCCAGCCACCCGGATCGGCGCCGGTGTACGGGTGCCTGGTCTGGTACTGCTGGCGCATCAGCCAGGAACGCAGCCCGGATCTGCGTTCGAGGTGCGGCAACTCACCGGCTGCCGCCAGGGCATTGATGGACAGCGTCGTCACCCAGGTCGAGAGGTTGGTATCGATGGGCCAGCTGCCGTCGGGCCGCACCGAATCGACGAGAAACTGCACGCCATGCCGGGCGACGGGATGCTTTTCGTGCCCGATGCTCGCCAGGCTGAGGACCACGAAGCTCGTGAGCGGCGTGGCTTCGAGAAAGCCGCCGCTTTCGGGCTGGATCGATTCCAGCACCGCCAGGCTGCGGTTCAGCGACAGGCGGCGTATGAGCCAGGCGAACGGATTGCGCGGCGGCCGGTGGTAGTAGATCGCCTGCCCGACCGCGATGAGGGCGGGCAGCGCATAGCTGACGACGTGCAGCTTCACCAGGCGA
>JAEUIF010000650.1 GCA_016795185.1 Planctomycetia bacterium
GTCTTCGAGGTCGGCGAGCTGGACGGCCATCCGTACTTCTCGCTGGAGTACGTCGAGGGCGGCAGCCTGGCACAGCAGCTGGACGGAGGCCCGCAGTCGCCCAAGCAAGCGGCCCAGATGGTGGAAACCCTGGCCCGAGCCATGCACTTCGCCCACTTGCGCGGCATCGTCCACCGCGATTTGAAGCCGGCGAACATTCTGCTGGCCCTGCCCACCGCGCCGACGGCGACCTCCTCGGCCGTCAAGGAATCCGCGATCTCCATCGCCCCGCAGGCCGAACCGCTGCCCTTGAACGCCTTCACGCCCAAGATCACGGACTTCGGCCTGGCCAAACGACTGGAAGGAGCCGACCTCGGACATACCAAGACGGGGGCTATACTCGGTACGCCGAGCTACATCTCGCCCGAGCAGGCATCCGGCCGCAAGGAGATTGGGCCGGCGACCGATGTCTACGCGCTGGGGGCCATTCTCTATGAACTGCTCACTGGGCGTCCGCCGTTTCGCGGCGAAACGTCGATGGACACCATGCTGCAAGTGATGATGGACGAGCCAGTGCCGCCCACGCGCTTGCAGCCCAAGGTGCCGCTCGACCTGGAAACCATCTGCCTGAAGTGCCTGCACAAAGAAGCGCACAAGCGCTATTTCTCTGCGGAGGCCCTGGCGGACGACCTCAAGCGCTTCATCGCCGGCGAGCCCATCGAGGCGCGGCCGGCCGGCTACTGGGAGCGGACGGTCAAGTGGGTGAAGCGCCGGCCGGCGGCAGCGGCCCTGCTGGCCGTCAGCGCGCTGGCGTTCGTCAGCATTCTCGGCGGCAGTTTGTACTTCAATGCCCGCCTGAGCCACGACAAGCAAGTGATTCGCCAGCGCGGCGAGGAACTGCTGCTCCAGAAGGAAACCGCCGAAACCCAACGACAGCGTGCCGAGGATAACGAGCGACAGGCTCAGTCAGCGCAGAAAGAAGCCGAGCGCGAAAAGCGGCTGGCCGAGGAGCGGCTGGAAGTCGCGCGACGCAGCAACTACGCCTTTCAGCTCGTGCAGGCCGCTTCCCTGTCGCAGCGCGAGCCGCGCCAGGGTCTGGAGTTCCTCGACGATGCCGAACGCTGCCCGCCCGCGCTGCGCGATTTCACCTGGCACTATCTGCGTCGCCTGACCCAGCGCGACAAGGGCACGCTGACCGACGGCAAGACTGCCGTCAGTGGCCTGTCGCTGGCGGCCGACGGCAAGACGCTGGCGACCATTGGCGGCGACCAGACCGTGACCCTCTGGGACCTGGACAAGAAGCAACCGCAACGCACCCTGAAGACGCACCACGAAGGGCCGATCGTGGCCATCGCCTGCTCGCCCACGGAACCCGTGTTGGCCACGGCCAGCTTTGACAAGACCGTGCGGCTGCACAACGCCGTCAGCGGCGCGGAGATGGGCGTGCTGGAAGGCCATGCCGAGGGCGTGCGTTGCCTGGCTTTCTCGCCCGACGGCAAGCTGCTGGCGTCCGGCAGCCACGACAAGAACATCATCGTCTGGGAAGTTGCGGAGCGCAAGCGGCGCGGCACCCTCAAGGGCCACAAGGGCAGCGTCAACGCCTTGGCCTTCGCGGGCGACAACCAGACGCTGGTGTCTGGCGGCGGTGACATGATGGTGCGCTTCTGGGACGCGGTTTCCGAAAAGGAACTGAGTGAGGGCCTGCCCGGTCATCGCGACGCGGTCCTCGGCGTGGCTTTCGCGCCGGGAGGCCGCATGGCCGCTTCCGCCAGCGCCGACCGGACCATCCGCCTCTGGGTGCCCGGCGAGAAGAAACCGCTCGAAACCATGCAAGGCCATCTCGAAGCCGTGCAGGCGGTGGCCTTCGCGCCGGGCGAACGCACCCTGGCCAGCGCCAGCGCGGACGGCACCGTGAAGCTCTGGGATGCCGGCAGCGGCGAGGCACGGACCACACTCAAAGGGCACGGGCAATCCGTGCTGGCACTGGCTTTTTCCCGCGACGGCCAGACCTTGCTCACGGGCGGTGCGGACAAGACCATCCGGCTCTGGGAAGCCCAGGTGCATGCCGCCGACACCCTGCGCGTCGAGCTGGCAACTGGCCCGAACCAGCCGCCGATTCTGGCGTGGAGTGGCGATGGCCAATCGCTCGCCACGGTGAATCCGCTCGACCGAGTGCTGCGGCTGACCAACCTGCTCACGGGCAAAGAGCGTGTCTTCCTGCAAAACTTCACGGTGCGCTTCGAGTGCCTGGCGCTGTCGCCGGACGGCAAATGGCTAGCGGGTGCCGTGGACGACAAGACCATCCGCCTGTACGACACCGCCAAGGGCCAGCCGCGCGGCACTTTGAAAGGACACAAGGAACGGATTACCGGTCTGGTTTTCTCGCCGGACAGCAAATGGCTGGCGTCCGGCAGTGCGGATCGCACCGTCAAGCTCTGGGAGCCGACCGGCAAGGAGTTGGCGTCGTTCTCGTTGCAAGGGACGATACGCTGTCTGGCGTTTTCGCCCGACAGCAACTGGCTCGCGGCCAGCGACGACCGCAGCGTCAAGTTGTTCGACGCGGCGGCCAAGAAGCCGGCCATCGACCTGGGACCGCCGAGCGTCGGCACGCGCACACTGGCCTTTGCCCCGGACGGCCGTACGCTCGCCGTCGCGGCGGGTGAAGGCACCTTGCTCTATCTCTGGGATGCCACGCTCAAGCAGGAACGCGCCACGCTGAAGGGCCATGCCGCGCCGGTGCGCGCCCTGGCATTCTCCGCTGACAGCAAGGTGCTGGCCAGCGGCCATGCCGACTGGAACGTGCAACTCTGGGATGGCTGGATGGGCCAGGAACGCGCCACGTTGACCGGCCACGCTGCGCCGCTTCAGTCGCTGTCGTTCACGACGGACGGCCAGGCCCTGCTCTCGGTCAGCAACGACGGCGTCGTCCTCCGCTGGCTGGGAGGCAAGTAAGGAAATGGTCCAGCCCCACGCGGCGGCACCTTTCTAGGCGAGCGGCGGGCGTGAGCCCGTTGTTTATGGTGTCAGTGGCTGGCTGTTGCAACAGCGGGCTCACGCCCGCCGCTCACCAAGAATCGACACGCCTCCGCATCCGGGCGCTTAAAGTTCGATCAGCCGGCCCAGTTCGATCACCCGGTTCGGCGGAATCTTGAACGACGCCGTTTCCGGCCGCGCGTGGTGGTACATGAAGGCGAACAGCTGCTTGCGCCATGGTGCAATCGGCGTCTTGCCGGTCGTCATGATCGTCATGCGCGACAGGAAGAACCAGACGTGGTCCGGATCGAGTTCGAGGCCCCTGCGCGTGCAAATCTCCAGGTAGCGCGGGATGTTCGGCTCTTCCATGAAGCCGTGCCGTGCCGTCACGCCGTAGCAGCCCTCTTCGTACTTGCGAATCTCGATGGCGTCGGCATCGCTGACGTGCGGCACCGGCAGCGAGCGCACCGTCAGCATGACGAGCCGGTGCGGCAGGGTTTGCGTGCGTTCGACGGATTGCAACAGCGCCATCGGCACCATGTCCTCGATCGCCGTCAGCATCACCGCGGTCTCGCTACTGCGCCGCGGTTTGGTCTCGGCGATCTCGCGCACGAACAGCTTGAGCGGGAAGCGGAACGATTCGGTGTTCGACGGGTCGTTCAGGATGGCCTTGCCGTGCCGCCAGGTAATCATCAGGGTGAAGATGAAAGTCGCCATCAGCACCGGCACCCAGCCGCCGGTGCCCAGCTTGGTCAGGTTCGCGACCAAGAGCGGCACGTCCACCACCAGGAACAAAATGAGCACGAAGCACGCCACGAGCGAAGGCCAACTCCAGCGCACGCGCATGACCTCGAAGTAGAGCAGCGAGGTAATGACCATCGTGCCGACGACGGCAATGCCATAAGCCGCCGCCAGGTTCGCCGAGGCTTTGAAAATAATCACCAGCAGCACGCAGGCGCACATCAGGGTCCAGTTGACGAAGGGCACGTAGATCTGCCCCTTCACGTCGGCGGAGGTGTGGATGATCGTCAAACGCGGCGAGAAGCCGAGTTGCACCGCCTGCTCGGCCAACGAGTACGCGCCGGAAATCAGCGCCTGCGAGGCGATGATGGTGGCCAGCGTGGCCATGAGGAGCACCGGGTACAGCATGATCTCCGGCGCCATCAGGAAGAAGATGTTGATGACCTCGTAGTTGCCCTGCGGGTCGATTTCCATGATGGCGCCCTGCCGCGAGATCAGGAACGCGCCCTGGCCGAGATAGTTGAGCAGCAGTGCGGGATAGACGGCGAAGTACCAGGCGACCTGGATGGGCCGGCGGCCGAAGTGGCCCATGTCGGCGTACAGGGCCTCCGCGCCGGTGATGCACAGCACCAACGCACCCAGCAGGAAGAAGCCTTGCAACGGGGACCGCACGAACAGGCCGAAACCCTGGCGCGGATCGACGGCCGCCAGGATTTCCGGGTGTTCCACGATCCAGGGAATGCCCAGGAGCGCGATCATGGTGAACCAGCCGAGCATGATCGGGCCGAAGTACTTCGCGATCTTCGCGGTGCCGAAGCGCTGCACGGCGAACAGGCCGATCAGGATGAACACCGAGAGCGGCACCACCAGATCGGCCAGCGACGGCGTGGCGACCTCCAGTCCCTCGATGGCGCTGATGACCGAGATCGCGGGAGTGATCATGCCGTCGGAGAGCAGCAGGGCCGTGGCGAACAGGCCGAGGATGGTCCAGATCGCCCGGCGCGAAAATCTGCGTCCAGCGCTCTCTTGTTCCTCATGCGATAGCAGCAGCGCCAGCAGTGCCAGAATGCCGCCTTCGCCGTGGTTCTGGGCGCGCATCACCATCACCAGGTACTTGAAGACCACGACTAGCGTGAGCAGCCAGCAGACCAGCGAGAGCACGCTGATGATGTTCTCCGGCGTCGGGTCCAGGGAGTTCGGCATCGGCTTGAAGCACTCGCGGATCGCGTACAGGACCGAGGTGCCCAGGTCGCCGTAGACCACGCCGAGCGCGGCCAGTGCCAGCAGCACACCAGCTTTCAGGGAAGCCGGGGGAGCATGTGTGGCCGGTGGTGCTACGGTAGGTTCGTTCGCGGGGGTATCCATGTCGAGGAGTCCGGAGATGTCGGCGACGACGGAATGAAGACTGTCCGCAAGCAAGTTCGTAGTTCCGCCTTCAGGCGGCGAGCGACTCACCGCCTGAAGGCGGAACTACGAACTTACTGGCCAATGGCTCCATCGAACAGCATTCTACTGCTTCTTTTGCCCTTGCAGCACCCGCAGGTGGACGACGGCCACATCGCCCATGTAGTGCCGAATCTTGTACATCTCGGCGGCCAGCGCCATGTGCTCCTGTGCCTTCTTCGGGTCGTTCATCACTTCATAGTACAGGCCAAGATACAGGTGAGCATAAAACAACTGCACGCTGGCCTTCTCGGCGGGCGGATTGCCGGCCTGCGCGGCGGCCAGCACCTCGTCCGGCTTGAGCTTGCCGGCATAGAGGTCGTACACTTCCATCATCGGTACCCGGCCGTCCTTGC
>JAEUIF010000673.1 GCA_016795185.1 Planctomycetia bacterium
TCCTGAATCAGGGCGGCGGCGTCTTCGGTCCCGAGCGACGCTTCCGCGCGGACGGCGGACTTTTCGATCTGGCGGACTTCGACGGTGAACCTGCCGTGCGCTCCGCCGCGAAAACCGCCGGGTTGGTCATCGGCCGGTTCACCAGCGACAGCCGGCTGGACGTGCTGGCCATCAACGGTGCAAGCAACACCTTCTCGTTGCTGGCGGGACTGGCTGGCGGCAACCTGGCCAATCCGAGCGTCAATCAGGCCGGCAGCGCGCCGACACAGGTCGTCGCGGGCGATTTCAACCGCGACGGCAAGCTGGACGCCGCCATCCTGAACGCGGGCGACCGGACCATCGACATCTTCCTGGGCGACGGCCAGGGCAACTTCGTCCATCGCTTCACCGCCGCCGCCGGCAACGAGGCCACCGGCCTGGCGGCGCGCGACGTCACGGGCGACGGCGTCCTCGACCTGCTGGTCGGCAACGTCTACGGCGACCTCCTCATTATCCAGGGCAACGGCGACGGCACCTTCAAGACCTTCACGCGCGTCGAGAAGAACGTCCCCTTCGTAACCACCGACCTCGACGGCGACGGCATCGCCGACGTGATCGTGGCCAATCAAGCCTTCGACCAGGCGCTGTCGCAACAGCGCGACGGCAACAGCAAGATCATCGACAACCCGACGGGCAACTTCACGCAGACCGGCGCTAACGGCCTGATGGGGCCGGGCAACCTGATGCTGGTCGACATGAACAAGGACGGCCTGGACGACATCGTCATCGCCAACAGCGGCAGCAACGATGTGCGCGTGCATCTCGCCACCGGCGCCAACGGTCAGGGTATCGCCAACGCCTGGGAACTGGTGGCGCGCACCTTCTTCGCGGGCACCAACCCCACGGGCTTCACGACGGCGGACCTCAACGGCGACGGGCTGCTGGACCTGCTGGTCGCCAACAAGGGCTCGAACGATGTTTCCATCCTCTTCGGCCAGGTCAGCGGCGGCAACTGGACGTTGACGCCGGGGCCGCGGCTCAGCGTCGGCGCGGGACCGATCGGCGTCGAGGTGCGCAACGTGGTCGGCGACGCCACCCCCGACCTGGTGGTCAGCAACAGCCTCGACGGCACGATCAGCATCCTGACCGGCCTGGGCAGCGGCTTTTTCAGCGACGCCAACCCCACCGTCATCGACGTCGGCAGCTCGATCGTGCAAGCGCTGACGGGCGACTTCCTGCTCAACCAGTCGGGGACGATTTTCCGGTTCAACCCCGGCACGCTCACCGTCACGCCCGTGTTCGCCTCGAACAACGGCGTGACCTCGTTCACCCAGTCCGGCGGCCTGCTCTATGCGGGGCGCGCCAACGGCGACCTGACCGAACTCGCACTGGGCGGCGACGGTTTGTTCACCGCCACGCTCAACTTCCGCGACGCGGCGCTGACCGACCCCAGCGCCCTCAACGTGGTCGGCGGCGAGATCTACGTCAGCAGTTCGGGCCAGACGCGCGTGTTCGTCTTCAGCATCGCCGAGGGCGTGCCGGTCCCGGACTTCAACAGCGATCCGAGTCTGCGCGACCAGCTTGCGAGTGTCTCGGCCCTCAGCCAGGCCGGCTTGGCCCTGATCGCCACCCTGCTGACGGGCGCCGAGGGCGAGGGCATCGCCGAGGGGGGCGAGATTGGCATCGTCTTCGGCCTGGGCGTTGGCGACTCCGACGCCACGCTGGCATTGCTGACGGCCCTGGTTGGAGCCACCGAGGGCGGCGAGGACGGTGAGGCCATCGAGTACACCGTCGCGGATGAGCCGGAATTCACCTTCAACGATTTCATCATCGGTCTGGAGGAAGCACTCGAAAAGCTGCGCCTGGAACTGCACGGGCCGAGCGGGACGGAAGTGCCGGAACCGCTGCGTGAAGCCGTCGACCTCACATTTCGCGGCCTGGGCCGTGCGGCCGATGGCCTGGATGGACTGCTGGCGGGACTGCGTGCGGAAGCCGGCGCGGTGGCAGAGGCCGCGACCACGGTCATCCAGACGGCGCTGCAACCGCTGGGCGCGGCGGCCGTCGAAGCCACTGGAGGTGAGCTGGCCGAGGTGCTGGCCTCCACCTGGGACACGGTGGCAACGGCGGGCCGTTCGGCGGCCCTGCCCTTGCTCGATTCACTGCGCTGGGCGAAGCTGCCCGTCGCGGAGGCCGCCCCGGTTGTCGGCGAAGCGGAGGCCGACGACCTGACTTGCCGGCAACTGGCGCTGCTGGCCGCGCTTACTTGCGGGATGTGGCCGACGCCGCGGGAGCCGAAGCAGCCGGCCCGTCGCGCCATTCGTCGATGATCGACGCGATCAACGCCGTCCAGCCCGTCTGGTGCGAAGCCCCCAGCCCCGCGCCGTTGTCGCCGTGGAAGTACTCGTAGAAGAGCAGGTGGTCCCGCCAGTGCGGGTCTTCCTGGAACTTCTGGCTGCCGCCATACATGGGCCGCCGGCCCTGGGCGTCGCGCGCGAAGATGCGCACCAGCCGGTTCGCCAGTTCCTGCGCGAATTCCGCGAACGAGACGGCCGGGCCGCCCTGCCCCGTGACCGGAAACCGCAGCGTTGAACCGTACGCCTTGCCCAGCTTGCGCAGCGACTCGATGAGCAGGAAGGTCGTCGGAAACCAGATCGGGCCGCGCCAGTTGGAATTGCCGCCCTTGAGCTTGGACACGCTTTCCGCCGGTTCGTACCCCACGAACTGCCCATCGAACTCGAACGGCGCGGCTTCGTGCGACTTCGACAGGCTGCGAATGCCGTAGTCGGAAAGGAACTCCCGCCCATCGCACAGCCGGTCCATCAAGCGCGAAACTTGCCCCTGGTCCAGGATGGTCAGCACGTAGGTCGTCTGCCCATCCGGCTGTGCGACCCGGTGAACGACGCGCTCCACCAGGTTGCGGCGGTTCTTCAGGAACCAGTAGAAGCAGGCCGAGAATTCCTTGAATTGCTCGATCCAGGCCGCTTCGAGCCGTTCAACGGCGAACAGCGGAATCAACCCGACCAGCGAACGGACGCGGAACTTCCGGAACCTGCCATTCGGATAGCGCAGCACATCGTAGAAGAAGCCATCCTGCTCATCCCAGAGTTGATAGTCCCGGTTGCCCATGTGCTTCATGGCATGGGCCACATAGGCGTAGTGCTGGAAGAACTTGACCGCCAGCGCCTCGTAAGTCGGGTTGTGCTGGGCGAGTTCCAGGGCGATGCGCATCATGTTCAGGCAGAACATGCCCATGTAGCCGCTGCCGTCGGACTGGTCGAGCACCGCGCCGTCCGCGCTGCGAATGCTGCGGTCCACGACGGTGATGTTGTCCATGCCCAGGAAGCCGCCTTCGAAGATGTTGTTCCCTTCGCGATCGACCTTGTTGATCCACCAGGCGAAGTTGATGAGCAGCTTGTGGAAGCAGCGTTCGAGGAAATCGCGGTCGCCCTGACCGCTGGTGTACTTGTCCTTGCTGTAAACCCGCCAGACCGCCCAGGCATGGACCGGCGGATTCAGATCGGAGAACTCCCATTCGTAGGCGGGAATCTGGCCGTTCGGGTGCTGGAATTGCTCGAACAGCAGTAGCCAAAGTTGTTCCTTGGCATACTTGGCGTCCACCACGGCGAAGGCAACGCACTGAAACGCCAAATCCCAGGCGGCGAACCAGGGATATTCCCACTTGTCGCAGACCGTCAGCACGCGCATCGAGTTGAGGTGCGTCCAGTGCTGGTTGCGGATGCCGCGCCGGCATTCCGGCGGCGGCATGGTGGGATTGTCGCCCTTGAACCAGACGTCCACGTCGAACAGGTAGCTCATCTTGGTCCAGAGCAGTCCGGCCAATGCCTGGCGCTGAATCTGGCGTTCGTCCGCGCTGGCCCCTGCCGGGTGCAAGGTCGCATAGAACTCGTCCGCTTCCTGGCGACGCAGCGCGATGACGCGGTCCACCTCGGCCAGCGGCGCGGGTGCCCCACCGGCCGGCGCCAGGCGCAGCCGGCACACGGCGGAACCGCCGGGTGGAATCGCCGGAAAACGATAGTGCAGCGCGGCTTTGGTTCCCGTTTGCGCGGGGTTCAAGCAGCGCTCGCCGTGGATCACATGTCGGTGAAAGGCGTCCTTGAC
>JAEUIF010000689.1 GCA_016795185.1 Planctomycetia bacterium
CCGACCCGGGGCAGCGGCTGCACACCTCGCCCGGGCCGGCCCGGCGGCGAGGCGTGCGGTCGAACCGTTGCAACCGGTCTGGTGGCTCCGCGCCGCGCGGCTCAACGTCCCAGGCCGACGCCCACCGACGAGGCCAGTTCACCCAAGGTGCCGCACAGTTCGTTGGCCCCGAAGGGCTTGCGAAAGCAATGCACAGCGCCCTGGGCCAGCAGTCCATGCACCTCCTGGTCGTCGAGCGCGCCGCTCATGAAGCAGCAGCACACGGCGGGATTCAAGGCCCGCAGCGCGGCCAGGGTGCGCGGCCCATTGCGGCGCGGCATGTGAACGTCGAGCAGGACCACGTGAATGGTCTCGCCGCAGCGGCGGTAGAGTTCGAGGGCTTCCTCGCCGTCGGCGGCCAGCCAGACGGTGAAGCCGGTTTCCGACAGCAGTCGGTTCAGTGCCAGGCGCAGGTAGGGATCATCCTCCGCCACCAGAATGGTCCAGTGGGCGCGATTGGCGGCGGGTTCGTGTCCCAGCGGATCGTGGAACGTGTCGGGGTACTGAAAGTCGTGCTGCTCGCCGCCGCTGCTTCGAGGCTGATTCATGGTGAAACCGGCTCTCCCTTTGGGTGGTATGCGAACTGCAAGACGCACTGGACCGTCCGAGCCTCCCAGGGCCGCAACTCAGCGGACTCCTGAGCACCCCAGAACCCGCAAGCGATTTGGCAAATCCCATGCCGGGCAGATCAGGCGCAGCCCCTGGCTTTGTAAGTCCTTCCGGGACAGCGGCATGGTTCGGCCAGTGTGCGCAGGCTGCGGTCAGCCGCCGTGGACGATGCTTGTTCTCGCTGGGCAGATTCTCACCCAACCCACGGCGAGCCGCGCGACGCGGTGAAAAATTGCCCGCGGCAACACCGCCTGTAAGCACCGCCTGCCTGTCTGACGGTGCGGAGGCGGGGATGTTGGCATGCGGATTGCTTCGCTTCCGCGCCAACGATGGGGCGCGCCGTCGCGTCCTTGCTGCCGCTCTTCACACATCCCAGGGAGTGGGTCGAAGCAACCGGGTCGCCCGGCGCTGGATGACGCCGGTCGAACCTCACCCTGGGAGTTTGCCATGCGTCCATCCCTGGCCAGTCGCTATACCTGGGTGATCGCGTCGCTTCTGAGCCTGAGTGCGGCTCCGCTGCTGGGCGCTGCGCCGGGTCGGGAAGGGCCGCTGCGTCTCGGCTCGACGGATGACCGCCTCGATCCGCAGGAATACTATCGCTTCCGCGAACTCAGCCAGGGTACACGGGCGATCGTCTCATTCGATGATGCGGAAACCGCCGCCAATCGCACGACGCTCGACAAGGCGGCGCGGTGGTACAGCTACCGGCTGACCTGGAGCGAGCACCAGCAAGGGCAGGGAACCGCCGGCATGCATGCGCTGGTGGAAGAAGCCATCAAGCAGTTCCCCGTCGCCCGGCCGCGGCAGCCGCTTGACGAGGAACAGCGGAACTTCGTCCAGGTCTTCGGCGGCCTGCTGCGGCAGCGCGTGCAGGAAGTGCTGCGCGACCCGCAGCCCATCGTGCGCATCAACGCGGCGCGCCTGCTGGCCCACCTGGCCGCCGCCGGTCTGCCCGAGGCCGCGGACACGCTGCTGACCTTGCTGAAAGACCCGGCGGAGAACGACGGCGTCAAGCTCTTCGCGCTGCGCGGGTTGAAACATCTGCTGGCCCAGGAAATGCCCGAGCAACCGACGGCCGCGGAGGCCGCGCGCTGGCAGGCGGCGGTACAGGCCTTGCTCGATTTCGCCCGTCGCCCGCCCGCGCTGGCGGCGGATGCGCCCGCCGATGAAATCGACGGCTATCGTTACCTGCGGCGCGAAGCGCTGCGCGGCCTGGCCCTGGTCGGCGACCCGCCGCCCGGTGTTGCCAAGGACTTGCCGCGCCAGGTCGCGCTGACCCTGGCGCGCGTGCTGTGTCAGGAGGGGTTGCAGCCCGAAGCCAGCCTCGCGGAACAGGTCGAGGCCAGCGCCGGCCTGTGCCGCATGCACCGTTGCTTCACGAGCGAGGAAGCGGAGGCGCTGGTGCATCGGCTGGGACAGTTCACCATCGAGTACGTGCAGCATTACCTCCGCGAAGCGCAGCACCCTGGCGGCCCGGTGCAGGTGCCGTGGAAGCTCTGCGCCATGCGACTGCGCATCGGCCTCGAAGAACTGAAGACCGCTACCCAGGAAACGCCGCTGCACGCACGGATCGCCGGTCTGACGCCCCAGGCCGCGCTGCTGCTGGCGCGGATCGACTGGGGCCGGGAACTGCCCGACCCGGTCGAACTGGATCGCTGGCTGCAACAGCACCCGCCCCGCAACCCTGCCGCGCTGCAACGGGCGCTCGCCCCGTGACCTCCCTGCCAGCGCGGAATCTCCAAAAATCCTGTCGCAATTCTCTGGCGCGGCGGTTAGACTCCCTTATTGACTCGAAATGCGCGCCGGGTTTTCGGGCGCGCTGGCCTGCCGCTTGCCTGCCATCTGCCACTTTCATACCTGCTTCGCAAAGGAGCCTTCAGCCATGCTGAATGTGATCCACCGCTCCCACGGTGCAACGACGGCGCTGGGCCTCTGCCTGGTGCTGCTGACGGCCGGTCCCGCCTTCGCCGCGCCGCCCACCGACACCGACACGCGCAATGTGCTGATCGGCCAGCCGACCGCGCTGGTCATCCAGCCCGACAAGATCGAACTGGTCGGGCCGCAAAGCATGCAGCAGATCGTCGTCACCGGCAAGTACGCCGACGGCTCGGTGCGCGACCTGACCCCCTTCAGCCAGATCACCGCCCAGGCCGCCGACGTATTGGACGTGGGCGCGGGCGGTTTCCTGCAACCGAAGAAGGAAGGCACGACGGCCCTGGTCGTCAAGGCGGGCGCGCTCACCGCGCAGGTGCCCGTGACGGTCAAGGATTTTGACAAGCCCGCGCCGCTCAGCTTCCGCCGCGACCTGATGGCTTCCCTGAACGTGGGCGGCTGCAACATGGGTGCCTGCCACGGCACCCCCAGCGGCAAGGGCGGCTTCAAGCTCAGCCTGCGGGGCTACGATCCCGCCGCCGACTACGTCCAGCTGACCCGCGACGTGCTCGGCCGCCGCACCGACCGCCTCGACGCCGACGCCAGCCTGATTCTGCAAAAGGGCCTGGGCAAGGTGCCGCACGAAGGCGGCCAGCGCTTCCTGCCGACCAGCATTCCCGCCCGTACCATGCGCAACTGGCTCGCCGAAGGGCTGCAAGACGACCCGGCCGACCTGCCGGCGCTGAAGGGCATCGAAATCCTCCCCGGCAACCGTCTGCTCAACGCGCCGGCCCGCTGGCAGCAGATCGCCGTCCGTGCTACTTTTGCGGACGGCACCGCGCGCGACGTGACCCGGCTGACCAACTTCTCCAGCAGCGACGACGCCGTGGCCAAGGTCAACCCGGACGGCCTGGTGGAGTTCAGTCAGTCCGGCGAGGTGGCCATCCTCTGTCGCTACCTGGATGAGATGCAAGCGGTGCGCATCACCTTCCTGGAAGCGAAGGAAGGTTTCGTCTGGAGCAACCCGCCCGAGAGTAACTTCATCGACAAGCATGTCTTCGCCAAGCTGAAGATGCTGTCGATCCAGCCCTCCGACCTCTGCACGGATCAGGAGTTCGTCCGCCGGGCGTACCTCGACGCCTGCGGCATTCTGCCCACCGCCGAGGAAGTGAAAAAATTCCTGGCCGACACCGACAAGGACAAGCGCGCCAAGCTGATCGACAGCCTGGTGGATCGCCGCGAATACGCCGACTTCTGGACCCTGAAATGGTCGGACGTGCTGCGGAGCAACCGCAAGACCATCCAGATGAAGGGCATCCACGTCTATCAGCAGTGGCTGAAGAACCACATCGCCAGCAACACGCCCTTCGACGAGATCGTCAAGGAACTGCTGACCGCGTCCGGCAGCACCTTCGCCAATCCGCCGGCCAACTTCTACCGCATCGCCAAGGACCCGGAGAACCTGGCCGAGACGACCGCGCAGCTGTTCTTCGGCATCCGCATGCAGTGCGCCAAGTGCCACAACCATCCGTTCGAGCGCTGGACGCAGCACGACTACTACAGCCTGGCGGCCTTCTTCACCCGCCTGAAGACCAAGAAGGACACGGTCGAGGCCGGCGACGCCAAGGCCAAGGATTCCGGCGCGGAAGTGATCTACACCGAGCGCAGCGGCGAACTGACCCGCGACCTGCTCATCGGCAAGGGCAAGACCTTCGCGCCGAAGTTCATGGGCGGCGCGGTGCCGACGATCAACCCCGGCCAGGACCGTCGCGAAGTGCTGGCCGTCTGGCTGACCGGCGCGGAGAACCCCTTCTTCGCGAAGTCGGTGGTCAACCGCATCTGGTTCCACCTGACCGGGCGCGGCATCGTCGACCCAGTCGATGACTTCCGCGACTCGAACCCCTCCGCCAACGACGAGCTGCTCGACGCGCTGGCCAAGGAATTCGCCAGCAAGAAGTTCGACATGAAGCACATCGTCAAGACGATCATGAAGTCGCGCACCTATCAGCTCAGCGCCCAGAGCAACGACTTCAACAAGGACGACAACAAATACTTCTCGCACGCCACCACCCGGCTGCTGCCCGCCGAGCCGCTGCTCGACGCCATCTGCCAGGCGACGGAGGTGCCGGAGAAGTTTGCGGGCCTGCCGGCCGGCACGCGGGCGGTGCAGCTGCCCGACGGCGAGGTGAACCACGTCTTCCTGAAGACCTTTGGCCAGCCCGGCCGCGAGCTGGCCTGCGAGTGCGAGCGCGAGGGCGACAGCAACCTGGCGCAAGCCCTCCAGCTCATCAACGGCCCGACCATCAATGACAAGATGCGTGCGCCGACCAACCGCGTCGGCCGACTGATCGGCAAGAAGGTCAGCGACCAGGAACTGCTCGAAGAGCTGTACCTGGCCACCCTGTCCCGACCGCCGCTCGAAGGCGAGGTCAAAGCCTCACTGGAGCATGTCAACAAGGCGGCCGATAAGCGCAAGGCGTGGGAGGATGTCCACTGGGCCTTGCTGAACTCGAAGGAGTTCTTATTCCGGCATTGATGCCGGCGGTAGTGCGAATCGCACCGAAATGAAAGCCCCGAAGCTCCAAAGCTTCGGGGCTTTTTTTGTTGTAGGCGCCATTGGAATCAGGAAACTGGATCGCACGGCGACGCGCTTCCAACCGTAATTTCAGCGGCGTTCCTTGCCGCCTCCAAGGAGCTTCGATGGATAGAAACACGATTGAAAGGTTATGCCAGCAGCTTGGCGGTGATCCAGACGTGCGTGCCGCCGCCGTGGTTGAGGTCAAAGAACGAGCGTTGAAGGCCAAGCCTGTACTCCCAGTGTTATTGGAATATCTGCGCAAACCAGAGGAGAGCTATCGGCATGGGGCGCTATTCATCATCGGCTGGATGGGCGACAGCGCAGCGCCTGCCATCCCAGCCATTGCCAGTCTCTTGAAAGACTCCCAAGAAGCCGCCACTGTTCGAGAACGAGCTGCCTGGGCGCTCTGGAGAATCGGACCGAAATCCATCCCCGCCTTGATCGAGGTGTTAGAGTCGAATGATGCTGCCGGCCGGAAATTGGCTGCGGTCCAACTTGGAGACCTCGAACAGCGAGCGGTAGCTGCCTGCCCGGCCTTGTGCCAGTGTCTGCATCATCCGGATTTGACGGTGGTCAGTGAGGCCAAGTCTGCCTTGGTTAAGATTGGGGCCGGCGCCGTCCAATGGCTGGAGCGAGAGTTAGGAGCCGGCAATCGGGTAGCCAGGGTGCATGCGGCAGCAGCTTTGCTTTCCCTGGATCGATCTCATCGGCGCGCTGTCCACGCGGCCGTTGCCTCGTTGACCGAAGCTGAAGTCGCGGTGCGGGAATGTGCCGTTTTCGCATTGCTGGACGGCGCGGGTACGCATCCGGAACTGGCAACTGCGGACTATCTGAATTTGCTGCACGATGAGTCGCATCACGTGCGGTTCTTTGCTGTCCTGGCTTTGAGAAATTCAGGGCCCTCGAAGGATGAAGCCATTCTCCCAGCTCTGGTCCAAGCCTTGGACGACAACGATATCCACATACCGACAATTGCTGTCCAGGCATTGGGCGATCTTGAGACGGCGGCGCTGCCAGCTTTGCCGAAACTGCTCGATTCCCTGAAAAACCCCAGATTCGATGAGGCTGACCAGGCCGAGGTCATCACGGCGATCGGCAAGATCGGACCAGCCGCACAGCGAGCGCTTCCCCTGCTGATTTCCATGCAGCAGCAACATCGGCAATCGTTCTCCGCGCAAGGACAGGAGGCCGATGGCGACGATGCGGAAAATGTATATGGCGAAGCGTTGTCGACTGCGATCCTGACCATCCAGGGGAAGGTGACACCCGAGCACGCCATTCCTTATTCCCGCGCTGAGATCGACGACTTGGTTCGTTTACTCGGAAGTCAAGATGTCAGGACTTGCATCGCTGCCCATGCGGAGCTGGTGCGACGCGGGAAGGATGCGATTCCTGCGATGCGCACGATCATTGCGAACGAGCAAGATCCGCGTCTCCTGTCGGCGCTGGCAGTGTTGCGAGAAATCGGCTCGGCAGCTGCCGAGTTGTTGCCTATTCTAATGCGGCTGTGTCTGAATCGGGATTTGGCCGCGAGCAATAGGAATTTCAGCCGAGCGGTGTTGCTGGTTTTTAGGGCCATCGGCCCTCAGTCGATTCCGGTCTTGCGAAGCATGCTGAAGTCTGCGCAGTGTCCAAATAGCGAACTCGTAAATGAGACGTTGCGACAGCTAGAATAGTGACGAAAAGCATTCGGTCTGACAGTCGAGACGGTTTAACTATCGTCGAGGAGTTGTCGCAAGTTTGCTTCCTCGGTGGTTAGTTTCACAGTCGGCTCCGCTCGCAGGCATCGCGATAGGCGGCGTCTAGGTCGAGCGGCACGGGAGCGTAACCCTTCAAGACCAACGGCAGCAAGGGCAGCGCCGCGCCCAGCGCCAGCGGGGCCGTCCAGACGTCAATCTGATTCTGTTCCTGCCGTCGCACCGGGCCGTAGGACACCGCATAGAGCGAAACGTCGTCCGCCAGACGGCAGGTCGCGTCCAGCCCCAGCAGCTGGATCATTTCGTTGTGCAAGTTGGCACGCCCGCTGGTGACGATGTCGAGAACGACCACGCCCGGGCCGCGCTGCAAGTAGGACAGGCTCTTGATCGCGAAGGCCCGCCGCGCGTCGGGCCGGTCCTTGTTACGCGGGCTGACCAGTTCGATCACGCCCACCAGGCGAGCATCTTCGCGGCTGTCCCGCACCTGCACTTCGATGTCGTCCGGAAAGACGCCGGGCAGCACGTGCGTGGCGGCGGGCGGCGACCAGGTCTGCACGGCGATACCCACCGCCGCCCCGTTGGCTTCCTCGCCCTCGCGCGCCGTCAACCGCTCGAACTCGGCGATGTCGGTTTCGACTTCGCTGCCGAGATGGGTTTGCACCTCGACGAAGAAGCGTTTGGGCAAGACGCGGTGCAGTTCGTCCGCGATGGAGTTCGCCCAGCGCGAATGGAAGGATTCCCAGGTGCGCTGCGGATAGAGCGGGGGATGAAAGTGGTCGAGCAATGGCATGCGGCGACCTCCGAAGGTTCCGGCTGCCGCCCGGCTACCACACCGTCTTCTCCATGTCCGGTTCCGGCGGTCGGCCGTCGGCGACATCGACCTCGTCGAAGGCCACGATGACGCAGGTGACGTTGTCGCGCGAGCCGCGCTTCAGGGCCAGTTCGACCAGCGCCTCGGCCCATTGCTGGGGATCGTCGTGCTTGCCGGCTTCGCGGAGGTCGTCGTCGAAGACGTGATTGGTCAGGCCGTCGGAACCGAGCAGCAAGCGGTCGCCCGCCTGCGGGGTGAAGGGCCGCACGTCGGCGCCCTCGGACCTCTCGGCGCAGCCCAGGAACTTGTGGAGGACGTGCTGCCAGGGGCTGGTACGCGCTTCCTCGGGCGTCATGGCACCGCTGGACACCAGGGCCTGGGCCACGGAATGATCGACGGTCAGCTGCTCGACGCGGTGGCCACGAATCAGGTACGCCCGGCTGTCGCCCAGGCCGGCCACGTAGACCTTGCCGGCCTGCTGCACTGCCAGCACCGCGGTCGTGCCCATGCGGCGGCCCTGGGGCATGCTCTGGCCGGCCTGCACGATGGCTTCGTTGGCGGCGGCCAGGGCGCGGCGGACGGCCTGCGTCGCTTCGTCGTGGGCGGCCAGCCGTTCGGAGACGACGCGCGGAATGATCTCGGCGGCCATGCCGCTGGCGCGCTCGCCGGATTCCTGCCCGCCCATTCCATCGGCGACGAGGAAGAAGCGGTGGTCGGAATCGGCGACGAACGAGTCTTCGTTATTGGGACGCAGCCCCTGCACGGAGCGACAGCCCACGCGGAGTGCAAGCTCGGCCATGCACTTCTGGTTCCTTAAACTTCCCTGCCGGTTGATGAGCGCGAGCCCCCGGAAGGAAGGAATGGTGATCGACCAACAGCAGACCCGTCGGGCGACAGGCGGAGTGCCCGGATTAGTCCTTCTCGCCAGTTTGCGCGAAAAGCTCCTGTACCGTTATTCTAAGCGCTGAATTCAACTTCCTGCCAGCGGCAAGTTCGAGAAAATGGAAAACCCCGCCGGCCGTCAGCCGACAAAGAGCTTCAATTCCTCGGGGGCGAGGGCCTGCACGAAACTGCCGCCGACGATCGACTCGCCGCTGGGGTGCTCGATGCAGTAGACGACGCGGACCTGCAAAGTGCGGGTCGCGTTGCGCGTCGTATGCTTGAGTTCGATGGTCAACAGTTCGCCGGCGTCGAGGTGGCGGCCAACCACCAGGCTGATGCCCGAAACGGAGATGTTGCGGACGCGCAGCGGCGCGGCCGCACCGCGCACAGCCGCCAGCAGCCGGCACGAGGTCATCAGGCTGCACGGATGGCGGGTGGCGACCCGGCGCTCGATACCTGAGGGTTCGG
>JAEUIF010001135.1 GCA_016795185.1 Planctomycetia bacterium
CGCTTTGTCGATGGCAAAGCAACCAGAGAAGAATTCGCCGTTGTCGATTGGGACCGAGAAAAACCCAAAGAGCTGGCAATTGCGCGCTGCTGTCGCTGGGATTTTGATCCCTACGGCGGGCACTACTATATTTACCACGAAGTTCGAGAAGCCCTACGACGGGATAAACCGGGCGTAAAGGAAGCTGCTGCTCAAGCCGCTCTGCTCCGCGACATCTTCCGCGTCCCCTACCCTCGCCGCGTGACGGTTCGTCGCGCCTGGAAGAGCAACAATGTTGTTGGACTGGCGCAAGCGATCTACGACGAGCGGGCATTCAACCGAATGCCGATTCTGGCCGATGCCCTCGAAGACGCTGGTTGCCAGAACACGGAAATATTGAACCACTGCCGTAACGGAGAGGACCATGTTCGAGGTTGCTGGGTGGTAGATGCCTTGCTCGGCATGAAATGACTCCACGGCAATGGTTCGGAAGTAGACCAAAGAATAAGGGGCGGTACTCTTTGTACGAAGCACCCTGCGGGCCGTTCCGGCAACGAGTCCCGTCCCCTTTTCGCACCGCCCCCTGGAGGACTGCACGGACGAATGGACGCGATCATCCTGGCTGCTGGCCTGGGCACCCGCCTGCGGCCCCATACGTTGACCACTCCCAAACCCCTGCTGCCCGTGCAGGGCCGGCCGATCCTCGACTGGGCGCTGACGGCCCTGCCGAAGTCCGTCGACCGGCTGATCGTGGTGGTCCACTACCTGCCCGAGCAGGTCGAGCAATACCTGAAGCAGCAATCGCACTTCCCGGACTGGGCCACCGTGCTGCAAGTGCAGCCGCGCGGCACCGGCGACGCACTGCGTTCGTGTCGCGAGCACGTGCGTTCCGACCGCCTGCTGGTGCTCAACGGCGACGACCTGTACGGCAAGGCCGACCTGGCCGAGTTGGTCACGCGACCCGCCGGCTTTCTGTGCAAGGAAGTGGACGAGCCGCGCCGCTTCGGCATCGCCTTTCCGCGCCCCGACGGCACGCTTGAGAAATTGGTGGAGAAACCCGACCTCGACGGCCGGCAGCTGGCGAATACGGGCGCGTATCTCTTTCCGCGTTCGGTCTTCGACTTTGAGATCAAGCTGTCGCCACGCGGCGAATACGAAATCACCGACTACGTCTCGGCGGTCGCCGCCGCTCAGCCGTTTCATGTCGTCCGCGCCAACTTCTGGCTCCCCATCGGCGACGAAGCCGCGTGGAACAAGGCCCAGCAGCTGGACCTGCAAGCCGTCCTTTGACCGTTTACCATCTTGAGCAATGGTCCGCACAGCGGACCCTACAGAATTCTGTAGGGTCCGCTGTGCGGACCACTCCGGCCGATCGTAAACTGCGCTCGGCAGACTCACACGCTCACAAACGGGTTGTGCTTCTTCTCATGCCCGATGGTCGTCGTCGGCCCGTGGCCCGGATACACCACGGCGTCCTCGGGCAACGCGTACATCTTGGTGCGAATGCCTTCAAACAGCAGCGGGCCGTTGCTGCCGGGGAAGTCGTAGCGGCCGATGCCTTCGCGAAACAGCACATCGCCGCCGAACACCAATACCGGCGCGTCACGCAGTACGAAGACGACGTGCCCTGGCGAATGGCCCGGCACGTCGAGCACTTCCAGCGGCAGGCCGGCGAAATCGACGACTTCCCCTTCACGCACGAGTTGATCGGCTTCCGGACTGACGATCGGGATGCCGAAGGGGGCACTCAGATTCGCTTCCGCATCGGTCAGCAGCGGGGCATCGTTGACGCCGATCAGCAGCGGCGCTTGGGGAAACGCCTGCTTCATCGCTTCGTTGCCGGCGATGTGGTCCGCATGGCCGTGGGTGTTCAGAATGGCGGCGGGCGTCAGGCCCTGATCTTGGAGGAAGTCCAGGATCGCGCCGGGGTCGAGTCCGGGGTCGATGACCAGGGCATCCGTGCGGCCGGGCCGCCAGACGATGTAGGTATTCTCGGCGAAGGGCATCGAGACGATGGTATGGACGTTCGCACCGACGGGCATGATCCGCTCCACTTTAGCCAGGTTGCCAGGCGGCGAGATAAGATGCCGAAAGCGACAGCGAAACTGAAGAGCCGCTTCCTTCGCTGCCGATGCTACATCATACCAAACCCGCCTTCCTCCCCGCCGTCCTCGCCAGGAGACTGGGCATGCAAGTCCGCCACCGCTGTTGCGTTCGGCTCCCGCGCTGGTCCGGCAGTCTCCACGGGCCAGGCTGCGCTGCGGCGGCCGTGGTCTTGCTGCTGGCCGTCTGGATGACGGGCCGCGCTGCCCCCGCCGTGCATCCGCTGGACCGGCCGCTGGCGCTGATCGCCGAGGCCCGGCAAGCGTTCGCGAAGGTCGAGGACTATTCCTGCTTGCTGGTCAAGCGCGAAACCATGCGCGGCCAGATGCAGCCCGAGCAGGTTATTGAAATGAAGGTCCGGAACCAGCCCTTCAGCGTGCATCTGCGCTGGCAGAAGCCCAAGGCGCACGAAGGGCAGGAAGTGTGCTACGTCGCCGGCCGGCACAACGGCCTGATGCGCGTCAAGGGGCCGGGCCTGCTCGGCAAGCTCGGCTTCGTGAACCTGGACCCGCGCGACCCCAAGGCGATGCAGACCAGCAAGCACAGCATCACCGAGGCCGGCATCGGCAACTTGCTCGAACGTTATGCCGCGCGCTGGAGCCAGGAGACGCAATCGAACCGCATCCGCGCCCGCGTCAACGATTTCGAGTTTGAAGGCCGCAAGTGTCTGCGCATCGAAACCATGCACCCCGGCAGCAAGCCGGGCGACCACTACGCCTACCGCAACGTGCTCTTCATCGACAAGGAGCACCACCTACCGATCCGCTCCGAAATCTACGACTGGCCACAACCCAACGGCAAACCCGAAGGCGAACTGATGGAGTGCTTCAGCTTCGTGGACCTGAAGCTGAACGTGAAACTGCCGGCGGATGCGTTCAATCATTGAGCGTCGCTGCCGGAACCGCTTGCGGTTTAGCACTGTTGTGCTGCCTCACCCCAGGCTCACCGGATGATACTGGTTCTCGCACGCACAGCCCTGCGTGATGAACATCATGCGTTCGGCGGGCACCTGGATCATCGCCGACACCGTGCGGCCCTTCGCTCCTTGCGGCTCAAAGTCCGCACCGTGGGCGCAGATCGAGCGCGGATACGAGGTGTGGTTGCGCGTCAACTCTTGCAGGCCCGCCACGGTTAGTTCGTCGCCCTTGTCGCGCAGGAAACGGCGCAGGGCGGTGTAGCGGGCGAGCGAACTGCCAATCGACATCGGCCGGATGTGCTCCACCTCTTGCAGTCGCGGGGCCAGATAGTGATTCGTATGGCCGATGGCGTTGCCTTCGGGATAGAAGATGGCGTGGCGTTCGCCGGTGGTTTCGATGCTGTTGATGTTGCCGTGCTCGTCGCCGATCAGATAATGCGCGCCGCCGGCGCGCGGGCCGTAGACGGGCGGTGTCAGGGCGTCGGCCAGCACCTTTTGGGCTAGGATTTGCCGGACGATGACGCTGTGCAGCCGGCCGAAGCGCGGGTCCTGGGCGCTCAGGTAGTTGATATTCACCGCAATCCCGTGCTCGTTCAGCCCTGCCGCGCCGACGATGCCCGCGAAGGTGAAGATCAGCTGCTTCGGTCCCTGAGCCGGCTTCAGCCGCAGCAGCGTGCAGTAGTTCTGATGAAATTCCGGCATATCGTAGGTCTGGCCGATCAGGGTGCGGCCGGTGCCGGCTTCCGAGACGACCGCATAGGTCGAGCAGCCGCCCAGGTTCTGGATCATTTCCAGGTAACGAAACGAATTGAGGTCGAGCAGGCCGTTCAGCAGGAAGATGCGCTCGAACGGCACGCCCGCGCCGCGCGCGATGCCCTGCATCTCCTCGACCAGCGCCGGCGCTTCGCGCTGGTTGGCGGCCACCTGCGGTGCCCAGTGCGACCACATGCTTTCTTCGGTGATCTTCAGCACCGCGTTCTTGAGGATGAAGCCGAGAAACACGTCGAGGTACTCGCGAATGCGCTGCCGCTGCGCCTCGCCGTGGGCAGCGCCGATCTGGCCGGGCGTGCCAGCAAGGTCGAGGACCGGAATCGTCGGGTGGGTGGTGCTCATGGGAGTCCCTTTCGGTTGGCCGCGAGCCGCAGGCAGGCACTCGAACGCTCGGTTGACTGTACCCCCGCGTCCGGTGACGTGCCAGCGCTTTGTTGCGGTGTTGACAGCGCTCGCCGGCGGTTCGCGGGTGGGTGGCACGTCCCTCGGTACTCCGAGGGCGTGCGGAACTCCGCTAGGACTCCACTCCCGGCCCGTGGCACGTCGCTCGCACGCCCTCGGAGTACCGAGGGACGTGCCACCCTGGCACTTGCGGTAACGGCACACTTGCGTTGGGGTCGGATTGTCTGCCGACGCCAGCCCTGCTAGCATACGGCGACACGCTTACCGCACCGCAAGCTCCACGGAGGGACGATCCATGCGGGTCGCGCTGCTCGGCGCTAACGCCCTGAAAGGCGATGCCCTCGGCCAGCAACTGGCCGAAAAGGTCGCCTTCCTCACGGAAACCGGGGCCGAGGTGCGCGTCTTCGTCGAGGATGACCGACGCTTGCATCCGGTCGTTCGTCCCTTCGCACGGCAAACATCGGCCGAAACACTCGATGAGGAGAGCCGGGCGTACCTGGCCGACGCCGATGTCATCATCGCCGATTACAGCCAGTTCTATTCGCTGCTGCACCTCTTGCCGGCGCTGGCCGGCGGCAAGGCACGTATCGTGCTGGACTATCACGGCATCACCCCGCCGCACTTCTGGCAGGAGTCCAATCGCGAGCCGCTCGAACGCGGCATCCAGCAGCGCGGCCTGGTCTGGAGCGCCGACCTGGCCGTCACCCATAGTCGCTTCGGCCGCCAGGAACTCTTGCAGCCGACGGGCTTTCCCCCGGAGCGCATCGCCGCGCTGGGCTACGTCATCAATGCCGAGTTCTTCCAGCCCGGCCCGCCCGTGCGCTTGCTGCACGCCCGGCTGGGCCTGGGCGATGCAACCCTGCTCCTGTTCGTCGGTCGGCTCGCGCCCAACAAGCGCGCGCCGTTGCTGGTCGAAGCCCTGGACCGGCTGCGCGAGCTGACGCCACCGATGCATGCGGTGTTCATCGGCCCCAGCGACGATGTCTATCGCGTCGAAGCCGAACGTTGTCGGGCGCGGGCCGCCGCACTGGGCCTGACGGAGCGCATCCACATCCTCGGCGCGGTCGATGCCGACTGCTTGCGCGACGCCTATCGCTCGGCGGCCGTTTTCGTCATGCCCTCGCTGCACGAAGGCTTCTGCATTCCCGTGCTGGAAGCGATGGCCTGCGGCTTGCCCGTTGTGGCGGCGCGCCGCAGTGCCTTGCCCGAAACCGTCGGCCCCGCCGGACTGACCTTTGAGCCCGACGATGTGGACGATCTGGCCTTTCAGCTGCGCCGGGTTCTCGGTGTAGGGTCCGCTGTGCGGACTACGGACCAATCGAGCGTTCTGGTCCGCACAGCGGACCCTACGGGAACTGCACGACGCGGCGGCACGGTGGCCATCGTCTCCGGCCGCTATGGCGACAACTTCGTCGGCGGCGCGGAGACTTCGCTGCGCACCATCGCGATGGCGTTGCACGACGCGGGACACCAGATCGAAGTCTTCGCCACTTGCTGGCAGGACGAAAACGACTGGACGGACCGCGCCCCTGCTGGCAGCACGGTCGAAGCGGGCATCCCCGTACATCGCTTCCCGCTCGATGCGCGGGACGCCGAACGCTATCGCCGGGCACAACTCGCCATCACCGAGGGCAACGCCAACCCGGAAGCCGAGCGTGCGTTCCTGGAGCATTCGCTGCATTCCAGCGGCTTGCTCGCGGCACTGGAACAGCGGCGCGACGAGTTTGCCGCCATCATCGTTGGGCCGTACCTCTTTGGTCTCACGCACGCGGTCGCGCAACGCTTCCCGGAACGAACTCTGTTGCTGCCCTGCTTCCACGACGAACCAGCCGCCCGCCTGCCCGCGCTGCTCGCCGCCTATCGAGAGGTGGCGGGCATCCTCTATCACACCCCGGAGGAGCAGGAGTTCGCGGAGGCGGAACTCGAACTGAACCATCCGGGAGCGAACTGTTGCGGAACGCTTATTGACTTCACAGCGCCGCGCGGTGAGCCAGCGATTGTTCCGCGCTCCATCGTCTACGCCGGCCGCTATTCAGCGCCCAAGAACCTGCCGCTGCTGTTCGACTTCGCGCGGCGTTACTCGGCTGAGCATCCGGAACGCTACCGCTTTGGCTTCATGGGCCAGGGCGAGCTACGCATTCCGGACGAACCCTGGGCCGAGGATTTTGGCTTTGTGTCCGAGCAGGTGCGGAACGAGAAGATCGCCAACGCTGTCGCTTTGGTGCAGCTTTCGTGTCTGGAATCACTGTCGCTGACCGCCCTGGAAGCGTGGGCGCACGGCGTGCCGGTCATCGCGCACCGCGATTGCGCGGTGCTCGCGGGGCAGCTGCGCCGTTCGGGCGGCGGCCGGGCCGTCGGCTCCTACGAGGAGTTCGCGGCCTTTCTGGACGAACTCTGGGAGCATCCCGAACGGCGCGCGGCACTGGGCGCGCGCGGCCGGCAGTATGTCGCACAGCAATACGGTTCGCGCGCCGACTTCGTCCAGCGTTTGACCAATGCCCTGGAAGGCATGACGCGACCCCTGGCCGAAGGCATGCGGCAGCACGGCCTGGAACGAGCGGCGACCTTCACGCGCGACGCCTGGCGACAGCAGTTCGCGCAAATTCTCGATCGCGCCTTGCACGAAGCGCCGCGCGCTTTGTGCGAACAGGTCGAAGTGGAGATCAAGTCACCCGCACGAACCGTCGCCGTGGGTCAAGCATCGCTGCTGGTAACGCTGCGCGTCGTCAATCGCGGTACGCATGTCGCCGTCGCGGAAGGTCCGGCCCGCCTGGTCCTGCGCTGTCAAGTAGGTCAGGCTTTCCAGCCTGACAGTCGCGCCGATGGCAAGCCGCTCACCGCCGACGCTGCATGTCGGGCTGGAAACCCCGCCCTACAAGAAACCGGCGCGCCCCGCGCGGTACGTCGGGCATTCCATCCCCACAGCACCCCCCCCGACGTGCCGCGCGGCGGCGCTGTCACGAAACCTACCCG
>JAEUIF010000755.1 GCA_016795185.1 Planctomycetia bacterium
CAGCCAAAAGAACCAAGTCCACCAACCCACAGATCGTGAGCTGACAGTGATGCTTGTGTCTGGGCTATCTCCGCCGCAAACGACGCAGCGGTCTGGAAACTTGGGCGCCTGACTGCGCGGCAGACGCACATCGGCGCTCAACCCCATGAGCGACTCCTCCTTGTTGAGACTGATTTCAGCAGCGCTCGCCTCCGGCTCGCGGCTAGACGAACTGCGAAATCGCCGTCTGCCTCGCTCACGACATGTTCATGCTCATCAGGAACTCGGCGTTCGACTTGCTCTTGCGCAGCCGGGTGACGAGCAGTTCCATCGCCTCGACGGGGTGCATGTCGGCGAGCACGCGGCGCAGGATGCGGACACGGTCCACCTCGTCGGGGTGGAGCAGCAGTTCTTCCTTGCGGGTGCCCGAACGGTTGATGTCGATGGCCGGCCAGACGCGCTTATCGACCAGGCGGCGGTCGAGGTGCAACTCCATGTTGCCGGTGCCCTTGAACTCCTCGAAGATCACTTCGTCCATGCGGCTGCCGGTGTCGATCAGGGCCGTCGCCAGGATGGTCAGGCTGCCGCCTTCCTCGACGCAGCGAGCAGCGCCGAAGAAACGCTTCGGCTTCTGCATGGCGTTGGAGTCCAGACCGCCGGAGAGCAGCTTGCCGCCGGACGGCGCTTCGGTGTTGTGTGCCCGCGCCAGACGGGTGATGGAGTCGAGCAGGATGACCACGTCCCGGCCGCTCTCGACCATGCGCTTGGCTTTTTCCAGGGCGATTTCGGCGACGTGAACGTGCTCGGAGCTGGGTTCGTCGAAGGTGCTGGCCACTACTTCAGCGGTCGGGCCGGCGACGGTCCGGAGCATGTCCGTCACTTCCTCGGGCCGCTCGTCGATGAGCAGCACGATGATGTAGGCTTCCGGGTGGTTCTTGCGAATGGCCAGGGCGATCTTTTGCAGTAGGACCGACTTGCCGGCGCGAGGCGGCGAGACGATCAGGCCGCGCTGGCCCTTGCCGATCGGCGTCACCAGGTCCACGACGCGCGTGGCCAGTTCTTCGGCCTCGGATTCCAGCCGCAGCCGTTTGTTCGGGTGCAGCGGCGTCAGGTCTTCAAAGACGGTGGTCGAAATCTTCTCTTCGGGCGGGCGGCCGTTGACCAGTTCGACCTGCATCAGCGCGAAGTTGTCCTGCCCTTCGACCGGCAGGCGGATCGGCCCTTCGACGACCAGGCCGGTGCGCAGGCTCAGGCGACGGATCTGGCTGGGCGAAACGTAAATATCCTCGGGAGAAGCGAGGTAGTTGTGGGCCACGCTGCGCAGGAAGCCGTAACCGTCGGGCAGCACTTCGAGCGTGCCGGAGCCGCGCACCACCTCGCCGCGCTGGATTTGCAGCCGGACCACGGCGGCGATCAGCTGGCCGCGGTTCATGCCGGTATGCTCGGCGACGCCTTCCTTTTCCGCGAAGGCGAACAGCTTGGGCATCGGCAGGCGATAGAGGTCGTCCAGGCGGGTGGGCGACGGCAGCACCGGCGCCTCGGTGGTGGATTTGCGAATGGGCCGCTTGCGCGCAAGCTGGCTGGAGCCTTCGTCGCCGCGAGCGACGGACATGATACTCTCCCTCGATAAAGCGGTGGATCGTCCCGGCGGCGCAGCGGCCCCGGTTTTCCGAATCATGGAATCGTTACCCAAGTTCTCATCCTTGCCGGCAGGCAGTTTCCTTCGCGTGGGGTGGCCGTTAATTGCAAAATGTGGTTGGCCGCTGGAACGCGGAAGCGTCCGTTCTGGCCCAAACCCTTCTGTCCAGAGGATTGACCTTCCGGAGGGAAGTCCAAGACGCGCCGAAGCGCGCGAAAAAGTGAAGGAGGCCGGGGTTCCTGTTTGCCATTACCTGGAACCCGCAGACATTGTAGCATCTTCTCCAGGCGTTTCCAGCGAGAGTCTTGCCGATTTTGGCCAACGACGGAAAACAGGCAACTAGCCAGGATTTCCCCTCTCCCGCAAGGGGAGAGGGGGAAGTAGCGTTGTCCGGGTCGC
>JAEUIF010000845.1 GCA_016795185.1 Planctomycetia bacterium
AAGGGGCACCAGGCGGTCGGTGGAGCGTGGGCCCTGACGCTGCGCTCCGGGTCACTCCGCTCCGCCGTGAGCCTCGGCTAATTTGAACGTTGACGTCCTGCTCCGCCAGTTCGACCACAAGTGAAATACCTGAAATGGCTCGTCGGCTGGAAGCTATAGTCATAGTCAGTTTCAACCGAGGCTTGTGTAGCAATTCGACAGCGATTCAATTCGGGCCAAAATCTGGTTCATCCGGTTGAAGCGCGCAAATAATGGCAAAGGAGTGGACATGCTGTTCCCATCTGAGGTTAGGGAAACCATCTTCAGAAGGGAGCCAGCAGCATGTCCACCAGCTTACTGTATCACGCCTTCGGGCTGCGGGGCTACGACTACGTGAATACCGACTACCAGGACGGCGGTGTGGTCTTCATCGGGGGACATGGCGTGTATGCGCTGCCGCAGGCTCATCAGCAGGCGATTGGCCTGCTCATCGGCCAACTCATGGACGTGCCGGGGCCGAAACTCCTTGATAGCCTCGGGCGTGGGGCACAGCAGTTCCTGGGTCTCCCGTCGCTGCTCGAATTCCTTGAGCGGAGACGGCATGCCAAACCATTTCTGTAGGGTGGGATACATCTTGTTGCGGTGGATGGCGCCGATATTGCTGCAATGGTTGTTCTCCGGCGGCGGGCCCTTGAGAATGCCCCGGGCGGCCGCGGTGGCCAGATGATCGGGCTTGTCGTACAGCGAAAAGACCTTCTGAATTCTTGGCCAGGCCGGATCGCGCTGCTCTTCCCAGCCGAACTCGTTTGCGTAGAGCAGTCGCCACGGCACCACGGCGCTGACAATGACCCAGTGGGCGAAGCCGTCGCGGGCGCCCAGGCGCAGACTGCGCGTCGATTCCCAGTAGGAAAAGCCGAACCAGTAGAAATCGCGGTCGGTGTTCTTCGGCACGGCATAGTCGGGTTGCGGACCGCCAAAGTTGAAGGGAGCGACCGCAGCGACGCGGGAGTCCAGGGCCGCCGTCACCGCCGCCGGATCGCCGCCACCGGCCACCGCCCCCAGGAGAATGATCTGATCCCGATCAATGCCCGGCTGGGTGAGCAACACATCGATTCCGCGCATCAGGTCCCAGACCAGCCAGCCCATCAGGCTTTCGCCGACCAGGTGCAGTTGCATGCTGGTGTTGTGCCGGAAATAGACATCCTGCCGGCCGACGCGAAACTCACCTTCGGGGTAACTCCGAGCATCGATGAACGGATGCTGGCGGCGCTCGCCATGCCCCAGGTGATCCGGCACGAGCACCAGGCAGCCCTCGCGGGCCCAGGTCATGCCCATGTTCTGCAATTCGGCCTGCGTCTTGGGATTGTGATGGCTGTGTGAGATGAGAATGCCGGGCATCGCCTCTGCTGGACTGGCCGGCAGGTAAAGATTGGCCGTCGCCACCAGGCCAGGCTGCGTTTCGTACACCAGGTTGTGAATGCGGTAGCCGTCGCCTGCCAGCTTGCCGGTGACCCGTACCTTGAGATCCCTGGGAACTGGCGGGAATTGCCCCAGCGCACGCTGAAGGGCGCTGAGCCGTCCGTCGCGGAACTTCTCCCAGTCGGCCCTGGTTTTCACGCCATGCCAGGCCTGCGTCTCACGAAGAGACGCTGCCTGCAAGCGGGCCTGGGTGTCCTGGTGCAGCATCCAGGCCAGTTGCTTGCCCTGGTCGCTCTCGGCCGGGATGACGCGCGGATCAAACTGCGCCAGCTTGGCGGCCAGCGGCGCGACCTTGTCATCCGCGCCGGCGGTCAGGGCCGCGAACAGGACAAGGGCTGTCGCGTAGAGGCGGCTGTGCATGGTCATGCGTCTCACCGTGGTAGAAGGATGCCTGTTCCGCGAAGAGCCAGGTTGTCCAGCCGATACGGGAAGTCGCCGCCGGCCCAGGCCAGGCCGCGCAGCACCAGGAGGCGGAAGAACGGGTCGTCAAAGGTCTTCGCGGCATGGCCCAGCACTACCCCCAGGACCTTTCCCTTGCCAGGGGAATAGCTCCAGAAAAGCGGCTGACCCTCTTTTTCAAAGCCCTGCTCGGAGCCGTTCACGGCGACAACGGCGGCGAGCACCGTCATTTGCTGCTTAGCTGGAGCGGGTGGCCAGTAGGCCTCGTCATCGCTCAAAGTCACGAATCTTGGCAATCCCCGGCAGATCGAATGCGATTCCGTCTTGATTTCCAAGCGGACCGTGCCGTGCCGCCACGACCGGAAACCGCCAACCCCGAGCAGATCGGCCACCTCTTCCGAGGGCTTCGGCTTCGTCCAGGTTGCGGCATGGATGACCACGAGGCCGCCACCTTTCTCCAGGTAGCGCCGCAGTTGCTCCCTGCGCTCGGGCGTCCACAGCAGATAGCAATACGCCACGATCACGTCGGCTTTCTGAAACTGCTCCTCGCTGGGCCAGCGCTGTGCCGTCTGCACCGTGACCCCGGGCGCTCCCTGGAACTGAGCCGGGTCGTCAATGGCCGGCCCAGCCAGGTTGACCTGCTGCTCTGTGGACGCCTTCTTGCCACCCAGGAGCAGCGCCCAGCGCTTCTGCCAGAGCGGATAATCGTGCGCGCCGTTGCCGGCCGGGCCGTGGTCCTTCTCATCGGCAAGCAGCACCACGGACAGCGGCTTGAGATGTTCCGGTGGCTTGGGGGGGCTGGCCAGCGCTGCCTTGATCTGCTGCGCTCGCTCTGCCTCCGGGCTATCAGCCATCGCCGGCGCTGCGGTGCAGCAAACCGTCACAAGGGTTGGCAGCCAGAGGCAATGCGGGCGCGAGAGATTCGTCATGGCATGCTCCGTGGTCCGTCACCGTCCGGCACCGACGATCTTGCCCAGATGATCCAGGCTCCGGGCGGCCTGATCGGGCGTGCCGCACTCCACGCTGAAGACGATGTCGCGCGGACAGCGATCCTGCACGGTCTTGATAATGCGGTCCCAGTCGAGCACGCCGGCGCCGCAGGCGCAGCCCACCGGCGTGCCCGTCACCTTGCCGCGCTCAGCGTGGGAATGTTCCGCCGCAATATCCTTGGCGTGCAGGTGGACGAGTCGGCCGACGACGCGCTCTAGCCAGGCATTGACGTCGTGGCCGCACAGGTAGGCGTTGCCGGTATCGAAGTTGATGCCGATGGCCGGGCTCTCCACCAGGTGGTAGATCCGGTCGAGCCCCTCCGGAGTCCGGGAGTACTGCGCATGCGGCTCCAGGCCGATCTTGACGTTGCGCCGCTCGGCCACCAGGGATGCTTCCTTCAACGTGTACCGGATCAGCACAAAGTCCTCGGCCTCGGTCGTCCACTTCGCCTTGATGCCCTCGTCGGTGTTGACGACCGGCACGCCAATTTCCGCGGCCGTGCGGATGGCCAGCTTGAGGTACTCGCCGTGCACGTCGGGCCGACCGAGCGGGCCGTGACACTGTAGACCCGAGATTGTCAACTTCGCGGCGTCGCACGCGTCCTTGATCCGGTAGGGGTCGTCGAACAGGGACACCGTATGGAAGTAGCCTGCCTCGCTCATCAGCTCCCGGCCAAAGTGCACCATCGGCTCGAAGTAGGTGTAGCCCATGCGGGCCGCCGCTTCGACGGCCCACTCGAACGGCTTGTCACTGCTGCGGGAAAGCTCCGCGTTCAGGCCGATATGAATTTTTCCCATCGTTCAATCCCCGATTCGGCAGGTTATTCAATGCGCTGGCGCTACTACTACTTCTTTGCATCTCCTGGCACCACCCTGTCCTTGCCGTCGGTCAGCCACTCCAGCGTGAAGCGGGCGAACCAGATCGATTGCCAGCCCGTGGAATTGGTTGCGTAGAGCATGCCGATGCTCTGGTCCGGCAAGACCACCAGGCCAGTGTAGGAGACGTCCCGACCCGAATGGACCACCTTGGTCTGCTGCCAGGTCTTGGCCTCGTCGTAACTCAGATAGAGCGCCAGGTTCTTGCGCCCGTCCGGCCCCATCGGACCCGAATGGAGGAGGCGATTCTTGTCGTGCTGTTTCTCGTCGGAGAGGCGGACCTGACAGTGATTGCACTCCGGGCCGAGCAACTGCGGATGAATCTCGGCCTTGCTCCAGGTCTGGCCACCGTCCTTGCTGATGGCGTAGGCGCGGCTCTTGATTTCCTTGCGCTGCCGCTTGTCGCGGACGTTCAGGACCACCGAGCCATCCATGAGTTCCACGGCAACGCATTCGGAAGAGGGCGTGTCGATCGGTTCGCCGCGCTTCCAGGTGGTCCCGTGATCGTCGCTGTAAAAGCAGAAGGATCGGCCGCCCGCATTGGCCGGCGCTAGCAGCCGGCCGCTGGTCAACTGGATGCCCTGGTTGGGGCCGGTGGCCTGCCACCCGTTTTTCTCCTCGGGTTTGGACTCCTCGGTGACCGCTTTCGGCTCGGCCCAGGTGACACCGTCGTCCTTGCTGTGGGTGACCATGATCTGCTTGTTGTTATTGCGGGCAAAGAGCAGCCAGACGGTGCCGTTGTCGCGATCAACGATGGGACAGGGGTTGCCGCAGGCGTACTTGAAGCCGCCGTGAATCATCTGCGGCTTGCTCCAGGTCTTGCCCAGGTCGCTGCTGCGGCTGACAATCAGGTCCACGGGTCAATGATCGCTGGAGGCGTTGCGCTTTTCCGCGAAGGCGAGCAGCGTGGCCTTGCCGGTCAGGACGATGGCCGGGATGCGGCAGCCGCCGAAAACCTTGACCTCGGTGAAGCCTGCCGCTTTCGGAATTGGCTGATCGTCAGCACCGGCGTGCAGAAGGCCGGATAAGAACACCATGCCCGGCAGAATCCTGGTGACACAAACCGTCGCGGTTCCCATGTGCATCTCCCGATAAGTGCCCCGTCGTTATTCCCGCCACATTGGCTGGTGCTTGTACAGGTAGCAGCGGAAGTCCCGGCCATCCTTGCGCGCCAGCAGCAGCATGACGCCACAGGTATCGATCGACACGCCCAGCGCTTCGCCCTCGTGCAGGCGCAGGCCGGGGATCTCCTTCCATTCATCGCGGAGGGGATGAAAGGCGTAGACCTTTTCGTCACGGACGCCTTTGACGATGTACTCGCCGCTGACCGGGTCGCACATCAGCTTGGAGGTCGGCGTGCAATTGATGTGGATCGGCGGCGGCTTGAGCTTGGTGACTTTTCCGTCACTGGTCATCAGGTAAAGGTTGGGGTTGCCCTTCGCCTGGCCGCCGCCGTTATCGCCCGCGCCGAACAGCATGACCTTGTGAACCGGGTTGTATTCCATGACGCCGTGGATGCCGAAGGAATGCGAGCCCAAACGGCGTTCCTCTTTCTTTTCCATGTCCCACAGCCGCAGGTCCTTGCCCCAGTTGCACTCGTAGACGAAGGCCTTCAGCTCGGGGAAGTACTCGATCACCTGGTAGGCATCCTTGCCGCCCGCCGAAGTCGGCACGCGGTCGCGCCAAGCGCCCTTGTCGAGGCCGATGCGAAAGAACTCCCGGCGGGAAAAGGTCTGGCAGGTGCGGATATAGCCGCTGGAGACGATGGTGAGCATGACGAATCCTCGCGGTGGGCAGGTGGGTCAAAGCGGCAGACATTGGTGGCAGGAGTCACGAGTCTTAGTCCGGTTGTCTATGCGGCTGATTCTCGGATCTGGTGCGAAGGATTGCAATTGCGGAAAGTAACAATCCAATTATGATATTTAGTTACACGATGCGACTGGCC
>JAEUIF010000858.1 GCA_016795185.1 Planctomycetia bacterium
TCGGCTGGTCATCGAATTCTTGACCGGCCCGCTGGAACTCAGCGTCCCGGCGGATCGGCCGTCGCTGGTGGAGCAGCCCTGCACGGTTTCCTGAATCAGGAACCCCGAATGTATGGCACGATGAGCCTTGCGTCACCGCTTGCCTGGCTAGCCGACCTCCCGCTGGTGCGGCGCTCCGCCGACGCTGGTTTCCGGGCGTACGCGCGACGGCGCGTCCGCACGCTCGAACGCACCTCGGTGGTCGCCACGCAGCAGGCAACGTTGCTGCGCCTGGTGCGCCACGCCGCGCGGACGTGCTTCGGGCGCGACCACGACTTTGCCGGCATCCGCTGCGTGGCAGACTACCACGCGCGGGTGCCGTTGCGGGACTACGACGCCTTCTGGAAGGACTACTGGCAGCCCCAGTTTCCGCAACTCCAGAACGCCACCTGGCCCGACGCCCTGCCCTACCTGGCGCTGTCGTCGGGAACGACCACCGGCGCCACGAAGTACATTCCGATTTCCCGTCCGATGCTCGCCTCGAATCGTAAGGCAGCTCTCACATCGCTGAGCTGGTTTCACGCGGCTCATCCGGGTTGCGAACTGTTCACCGGCCGCATGTTTTTCCTCGGCGGCAGCACCGATTTGCAGCCGGCGGTCAACGATCCAAACGGTCCCCTGGCGGGCGATCTGAGCGGTATCGCCGCGCGCGAGGTCTCCGCATTCCTGCGGCCGTTCACGTATCCCTCGCTCGATGTGGCCCTGCGGCGCGACTGGGAAGTAAAGCTGTCGCGGCTCGCCGAAGAGAGCGCGCGGCTGCCGATCACTCTGATCAGCGGTGTGCCGTCTTGGCTCCTGGTGTTGTTCGAGCGACTGAAGCAGGTGACTGGCCGCTCGACCATCGCCGACATCTGGCCGACGTTGCGCGTCGTGGTGCATGGCGGCACCAGCTTCGGCCCGTATCGCAGTCTGTTCCAGCAAGTCATCGGCAACGAGCGCGTGCGCTTTCTCGAAACCTATCCCGCCTCCGAGGGCTTCGTCGCGGCTGAAGACCCGCGCTACCAGTTGCTGCGCGTCATTCCGGACCACGGGATTTTTCACGAGTTCGTACCGGTAGATGAACTCGGTGGCGAACGGCCCACGCGCCACACGCTCGCCGACATCGTACCCGGTGTGCAATACGCCGTGGTGCTGACTACCTGTGCCGGACTGTGGAGCTACGTGCTGGGTGATACGGTTTCGTTCGAGCGGCGCGACCCACCCTTGCTGCGCTTCACCGGACGAACGCGCTACTTTCTGTCGGCGTTTGGCGAGCACCTGATCTGCGAGGAAGTCGAGCGCGCCATCGCCCAGGCGGCGGAAACCTGCGGCGCAGCCGTCGCGGATTTCCACGTCGGGCCGGTGTTTCCCGATTCGGCGCGCGCACCGGGACGGCATCGCTACCTGGTGGAGTTCGTCCAGGCGCCGCGCGATCTCGAACGTTACGGGCGAGAACTCGACGCCGCCCTGTGCCGCATCAACGAGGACTACCAGGCCCACCGCGCGGGCGACCTGACCATGCGCGCGCCCGAGGTCTGGGGAGTGGCCCGTGGCGGGTTCGCGGACTGGATGCGCGCCCACGGCAAGCTCGGCGGACAACACAAATTGCCGCGCATGGACAACACGGGCCGCCTGACCGCATCCATGAGCGATTGGCTGCGCCTGCACCACCACTTGGCGGGTTCCTCTCCGGCCAACGAACGCGCGCTGCTCGACGGCATTCCTGGTTGACAGCGGACGGTGGGCACAGCACTCTGGTGCTGGACCATCGCCTGTTCTCATCCGGAGCCGCGCTATGCACTGCCGACTCGCCATCCCCTTGCTGCTGTCCATCTGGTGCTCTCTTTACGCAGCGTCGCCCTGTCGAGCCGATGCCGAGAAGTTGCAGATCGATGCGGGCTTTCCCGGCGGCAACATCGTGGTGGACAAGCTTGACG
This sequence comes from Planctomycetia bacterium, assembly GCA_016795185.1. Lineage (GTDB taxonomy): Bacteria > Planctomycetota > Planctomycetia > Gemmatales > Gemmataceae > JAGVLI01. The sequence continues at coordinate 1,956 of JAEUIF010000858.1, forward strand.
GGGACAACGTCCACCTCCATCAAGACCTGCGCGACACGGCCGGGGACTGGTTCTACTGGTACTTTCGCGTGCGCGGCGCGCAGGGCCGCACGCTGACCTTCCATTTCACCAAGGGGAACCCCTTGGGCGTGCGCGGTCCGGCGGTTTCCCTGGACGAGGGCAAGACCTGGAAATGGCTCGGCGCTCCGGCGGTGCGCGGCAGCAGTTTTCACTTCGCCTTCCCCGCCGATGCCCGTGAAGTTCGCTTCTGCGTGGCCTTCCCTTATCAGGAGCGGAACCTCAAGGACTTCCTGGCGCGCTTCGAGAAAAATCTGCACCTGAAAGTTGAAACGCTGTGCAAGACCGCCAAGGGCCGTGAGGTGGAGTTGCTGCGCCTGGGCCGCCTCGACGGACAGGCCAAGCAGCGCGTCGCGCTGACCTGTCGTCACCACAGCTGCGAGATGATGGCCAGCTACGTACTCGAAGGCTTGATCGAAGCCGTGCTGGCCGACACGGACGACGGCAAATGGCTGCGCGAGCATGTCGAGTTCTTCATCGTGCCGCTGGTGGACAAGGACGGTGTGGAGGACGGCGACCAGGGCAAGAATCGCAAGCCTTACGACCACAATCGCGACTACGCGGGCGACAGCATCTATGCCTCGGTGAAGGCCATTCGCGAACGCCTGCCGCAGTGGGCGGACGGCAAGCTCCGCTTCGCGATGGATATGCACTGCCCCGCCAATCGCGGCAACGGGCACGAGACGATCTATTTCGTCGGCGGCCCGAACGAAGCAATCTGGAAGGAAGTGGGCAAGTTCAGCAAACTGCTCGAAACCACGCAGCAAGGGTCGTTGGTGTACAGCAGCAAGAACAATCTGCCGTTCGGCCAGGGCTGGAACACCCAGGCGACCTACGGCAACCGCAAGGCATTCTCGCGCTGGGCGGCGGAGTTGCCAGGCGTGCGGTTCGCTTCGACCCTGGAAGTGGCCTATGCCAACGCGGACGGCAAGGTCGTCACCGATGAGAGTGCTCGCACCCTGGGCCGCGATCTGGTTCGAGCGCTGCGAAAGTACCTGGCGGAAGAGTGATGGGGCCGTCTGTCAGGCGAAGCACGATTCGGCGCAATGGTCCGCACAGCGGACCCTACGGGATGCCGTAGGGTCCGCTGTGCGGACCACTTTACCTGTGAACCAGTCTTGGGTGATTCAGCGGTTGAAGATGAACTCACTGCTGTTGAGCAGCACGAAGAAGACGTCCTGCCAGAACGCGGTCACTTCCTCGGGCTTGGCCTTCGCCAATTCCCGTTCGATCCAGGCGGTCTCGCGGGCGGTCGGACGACGATTCAGGGCCGCCAGGTAGAGTTCGTCCAGAACGGTAGCGACTTTGCCCGCTTGGACGGCCTGGGCCACCACGCCACGCCGATGCTCCAGCATCCGGATGATGTCGCGGTCGAAGTGCATCACCAGGGCAGCCTCGAAGTGGACGGGCACCGTCTGCCATTGCACGCAAATGTTGTAGTCCATCTCGTCGGAAACTTCAGGCCGTTCCATCGTTGCGCGCCAGCGCTGCCGGAACTGCCGTTGTTCGGCCGGCGTCAGCGTCTCATCGGCGCGCAGGGCGCGCAGCAAGGCGTTGAGCCGCTGTTCGGGCTTCAGTTCCTTCAAGGGCATGCGGCTCAACCAGACCTCGGTATCGGGCGACAAGTTGCTGGCATTCGAGACGCTTTGCAACTGATACGCCTGGCTGTTGCAGATCCAACGGATCAGCTTCTTGTAGTTGTGTCCGTTTGTCGCGAACTCCGCCGACAGGCGATGCAGCAATTCGGGATGGACTACCACGTTGTTGTTGCCGAAATCGTCCACGGCGGGCCACAGGTTCAAACCGCGGCCGAAAAACTGGCCCCAGTAGCGGTTGACCAGTGCGGGCGCGAAGTTCTGTGCGGTGACAACGAACTCGGCCAGTACATCCCGCCGGGTGTCATTCGGCCCCTGGAAGTGGCGCAACTGGCGTCCGTCGAGGAAGGCGGCAATGGGCGGCACAAAGACTCCGTTCCGCTTTTCGTAGAAGATCAGGCCGTTCCGGTTAAGTTGGGGATTATCCACCTGCGCGCCGTCGGCGGTCACGTCCAGCTGCCGATAAAAAACGTTGAGGCCCCAGAAGTCCTTCTGTTTGAGATTGGCATTCCAGGGGTGGTCATGGCAGCGGATGCAACTGACCTGGATGCCCAGGAAGGCGCGCGTGGTGCGCCAGGTGGCCGGCTCGACGTTGAAGCGACCCTCATTGCCCCACCGATTTTTCGGTTGTTCCAGGCCGAGATGCGAGCGCAGGAACAAGGTTGCCGGGTTTTCTTGCGCCTTGCCGGTGGCGGTCAGGAGCTTTTTTGTCAATTCTTTGTGCGACACCTCGTCGGCCAACTGCCCGCGCAACCAGTCGCGGAAGCGCTCGCGATGGGCCGGTTCGGGAAGCGGCCCGGCCATCAGCCACTGGGTCCAGAGATTCGCCCAGTGCTGCGCATAGTCGTCGCTCTCCAGCAAGCGGTCGATCAGGCGGGGCCGTTTGTCGGGGCTGGGGTCTTCTTCAAAAACGCGCACCTCGTGCGGCAGCGGCACCTGGCCGGTGATGTCGAGGCAAACACGACGCATGAACTCCGCATCGCTCGTCCGGGGCGCGGCGGTCAGCTTCTCTTCTTTCCACTGGTTTTCGAGCAGCTGGTCGATGAAGGGCTTGGCGTCAATGATGAGTTTGCCGGGCAACTTGGGCTCGGCGGCCTGAAGGCTGCCGGCCAATCCGGCGCAAGCGAGCGCGAGCAGCGCAGCGCGCAGGGTGAGCTTCAAATTCATGCTTGTCCTCCGGTCGTTCGCGGCACGGCCGAAGGCGGAAAGGGTGATGGGCCTGCGGTCGTCCGAATGGAAGTGAGTGGGCGATCAAAAACCAACGAGACAATTGTTTAGCGTGCCCAGTCGGTATTCAGGGCGGCCCAGGAACCCAGCAAGGTGCAACTTACCAGAATGGCGATGACCGCGTTGCGCTGGTTCTTGGACGAGAACGGAAAACTCACCAGGGCCGTGAACAGCGCCGCCATCAGCGACAGGGCCTCGCCTCGCACCAGCCAGGGTTTCATGCTGCGGTATACTTCGAGCATCCCCTGCGAGGCTTGCAGCTTGAGAATCAGCTGCAAGAGCATCAAGAACAGCCCGACCAGCGACAGACCCAGCGCCAGGGTGCCGATAAGCGACTGGCCGGTCTGTTTTTGCTCGGGGCGAACTTTCTTATCCCGATGCTTACGGCTGGACCGTCTGCGCAGCAGTTGCGGCATGGGATTCCCTCATTGGAGGCTGAGTGGGCAGTGGATTTGACGATCTCGAACGCT
>JAEUIF010000859.1 GCA_016795185.1 Planctomycetia bacterium
GGGAGAGGGGCAATTGAGGGGCGGCTAAACGATTGTGGCTTTCGCCTCTTCGTCCTTGAATAGCTTGTACTCGATGGAATCGATCAGCGCCAGCCAGCTCGCCTCGATGATGTTCTCGCTGACGCCGACCGTGCCCCAGACGTCGCTGCCATCGCGCGATTCGATGACCACGCGCACCTTGGCGGCAGTGCCCGCGCGCGAATTGACTACGCGCACCTTGTAATCGACCAGCTGCATCTCCTGCAAGCGCGGAAAGCAGGGCGACAGGGCCTTGCGCAGCGCGCCGTCCAGGGCGTTCACCGGGCCATCGCCGTCGCTGGCGGTGTGCATCAGCCGATCGCCGATGCGGACCTTCACCGTGGCCTCCGTGACCGGGCTGGCATGGCCTTTCGGATCGCGATTCAGGGCGTCGGCCTCGATGTTGACGCGGTACGAGAGCCGCTCGAACTTCGGCTGGTACAGGCCGAGGACCTTCTTCACCAGCAAGTCGAACGACGCTTCCGCGGCTTCAAATTCGTAGCCTTCGTGTTCCTGGTCCTGCACCTGGCCGAGCACCTTGGCCATCACGGTGTTGTCGTGCTGAATGGCGTACTTCGCCGTCTTCGCCAGGATGGTGGCGCGGCCCGAGAGTTCGCTGACCAGGATGCGGCGCTCGTTGCCGACCTGGGCTGGGTCGATGTGCTCGTAAGTGATCGGGTTCTTGGCGATGGCATGCGTGTGCATGCCGCCCTTGTGGGCGAACGCACTGGCGCCGACGTACGCCTGACCATTGCGGAAATTCATGTTGGCCAGCTCGTAGACGTAGCGCGACAACTCGGTCAGCCGGGCGAGGCTGCCGGGTAGCAGCACCTCGTAGCCGAGCTTCAAGCCGAGGTTGGCCGCGACGGGCAACAGGTCGGTGTTGCCGCAGCGCTCGCCGATGCCATTGATGGTGCCCTGCACCTGCGTGACGCCGCGTGCCACGGCGGCCAGGCTGTTGGCCACCGCGACCTCGCAGTCGTTATGACAATGGATGCCCAGCGGAACGCGCAGCGCCCGCCGCACCTGTTCCACGATGCGCGCCACATCGTCGGGTAGCGTGCCGCCGTTGGTGTCGCAGAGGATCAGCGTGGCAGCGCCCGCTTCCTGCGCGGCGTGCAGCGTTTGCAGTGCGTACTCGCTATTGCGCTTGAAGCCGTCGAAGAAGTGTTCGGCGTCGTAAAGCACTTCCCGGCCGGCGGCCTTGCAGTAGGCCACCGAATCGCCAATCATCTTCAGGTTTTCGTCGAGGCTCGCCCCCAGCACTTCCTGCACATGCAGGTCCCAGGTCTTGCCCACCAGGGTGATGACCGGCGCGTGCGAATCGAGCAACGCTTTCAGGCAGGTGTCCTTTTCCGGCGGTGTATTCTTGCGCCGCGTCATGCCGAAGGCGCAAACCTTCGCGTGCTTGAGGGGCACGTCGCGCACCGCCTGGAAATACTCAAAATCCTTCGGATTCGAGAGCGGGTAGCCGCCTTCGATGTAGTCGATGCCGAGTTCGTCGAGCCGGCGGGTGAGCAGCAGCTTGTCTTGCAGCGAGAAGGTAACTCCTTCCCCCTGGCTGCCGTCGCGACGCGTGGTGTCGTACAACTGGATGCGGGACATGGGAACCTCGTCCAGCGGCTATCGGCTGGAGCCAAATAAAAAGGCCCCGAAGCAATTGCTCCAGGGCCGGGACAAGCGGGAACCGAAAGGACGTTTCGCCCCGGCGCTAGGTGATTCCGACGACGACGATTTGCTCGCGGCGCACTCCCTGCGCCGTGGTAATCGCGATCGGAACGAACTGTAGCGGGGTCGCAGGCACGGGTGAAACCTCGGAGATTCTGACGTAAACACTCTAGGGCCGGCACGCGGGAAAGTCAATGAGGCAACACGGAAGTGCGGAAGTGCCCAGCGCAGTAGTGCAAGTGACAGCTTGCGCGAAAAGAGGTTTGGGTGCCAT
>JAEUIF010000936.1 GCA_016795185.1 Planctomycetia bacterium
ACGGCCTGCGCGCCAAGGAAGGCGGCGTGCTGGTCCGCACCGGGCACACCGAGGGCAGCGTCGATCTGGCGCGGCTCGCGGGCTTGAAGCCGGCTGCCGTCATTTGCGAGATCATGAAGGAAGACGGCACGATGGCCCGGCTGCCGGACCTGCGCGAGTTCAGCCAGAAGCACGGGCTGAAGATGTGTACCATCGAGGACCTCATCACCTATCGCCGGCAGCGCGAGCGGCTCATCCGCCGCGAGTTGCACGTCAAGCTGCCAACCAAGCACGGCGATTTCGACCTGATTGCCTACACCTCCGTGGTCGATGCGGAACCGCATCTGGCCCTGTGCGTCGGCGGCGTGGGTTTGGAGCAGAACGGCGTGGTGGTCGAGCAGGCCGACCCCGTGCTGGTGCGTATTCACTCGAGTTGCCTGACGGGCGACATCTTCGAGAGCATGCTTTGCGATTGCGGCTCCCAGCTGCACCAGGCGATGAAGCAAGTCGCCGAGGCCGGCAAGGGCGCGGTCCTCTACATGCGCCAGGAAGGTCGGGGCATCGGCCTGCTGTCGAAGCTCAAAGCCTATCGCTTGCAGCAGCAGGAAGGGCTCGACACGGTCGAAGCCAACCACCGCCTCGGTTTCGCGCCGGACTTGCGGCACTACGGCATCGGCGCGCAAATCCTGCGCGACCTGGGCATCCGCCAGATTCGCTTGTTGACCAACAATCCGAAAAAGGTAGTCGGGCTGGACGGTTACGGCCTACGCATCGTCGAGCGCGTGCCGATCCAGGTGCCGCCGAACGAAGCCAACCTGCGCTACTTGAAGACCAAGAAGGACAAGCTCGGCCACCTGCTCGACGAGATCGGCAGCGAGTTGCAGGATTAGTGCATGAACAAGGGACTTGTTGTGCAATGGATAGTATTGTTGGGTGCCATGCCCACGGCTTTGCGTGGGCATGGGAGCCCTGCAAGCTTCCCATGCCCACGCAAAGCCGTGGGCATGGCACCCAAGCGTCCGATTGAACAAGACGCCAATTGCATCTGCATCAGTTCACTTCAACCCGGTTGCGGCTCCGGGCCTCGCGGTAAAGAAACCACTTCAACTCGGCTGCGGTTCCGGGCTGGGCGTAATGGCCGTGGCCGCTGCGCCGGCGATTAGTTCATCCCGCCGCGCCGTGAACATGGCCAGCAGCGCGCACGTCCCCGCCGCGAACAGAGCACACGAGAAGACCACGAACGCGGATTGCGTCCCGAAGGTCATACTCGCCTTGCCGAACAGGATCGGCGCGAAGGTATCGCCCAGCAGGTGCAGGATGAACACCGCCAGCGCGTAAGCCATGGCGCGGGTCTGATGCGGCACCGAGTTGGCGATCTGCGTGTTGACCGCCGGCATGCACAGGAAGAAGCAGAAAGCCCCGGCCATCAGGGCCACCATCATCGCCGCCTTGGAATCGGTGGTGAAGCCGATGATGAGCAGCGGCGCCCCGCCGATGTACGCCAGGCCCGCCAGCAGCGCGTAGGCGCCGCGGATGCGCCGGGCGAGCATGTCGCCGACGACGCCCGACAGCAGGTTGCCCAGGCTGCCCGCGATCAGGGCGATGCTGCCGATGCTCATCGTCGCCTCGATCTTGGCCATCGCGAACTTGTCTTCAAGAAACTTGACGCCGAAGTGCAGCAGCGGCACCAGGATGATGACCGCGAACGCCTGCGCCAAAATGATGAGCATCAGCGTGCGGTTCTTCAGCAGATTCAGATACGGAGTCAAACCCTCGAACTTGGCGTGGCCATGCCCGTGCGCGCCGGCCGCCTCGCCGCCGCGCGGCGGGTCCACCAGCAGCCAGACCAGCACTGCCAAGCCGATGCCCGGCAAGCCGGCGAAGTAGAAGGCTTCCCGCCACGTCCCGAAATACTGCGTGACCACCGCCGCGACGCCGTAACCCGCCGTGCCGCCCAGCGGCAGGCCGAGGAAGAAGATCGCCAGCGCCTTGCCGCGCACCTGCGGGCTGAAGTAATCGGCGATCAGCGTCGGCCCGATGACCAGGCAGCCCGCTTCACCAATGCCGATCAGAAAGCGGGCGACGTACAGTTCCTCCAGCGTGCTGGCCCAGCCCGACCAGATGGTGGCCAGCGACCAGATGAAGACGCACACGCCGAAGATGCGTGGCCGGTTCTGCCGCTCGACCAGGCGGCCGATGATCGGCGCGAACACCATGTAGCCGACCGTGAACGCGGTCCACAGGCCGCCGAAGGCGGCCTCACTGAGCGCGAAGGTCGCGGTCAGTTCCTTCTGCAAGCCGCTGACGACCTGCCGGTCGAGGTAGCTCAGGAAGTTCGCCAGGAAGATGATCGTCAGGGCGTAGACCGCGTAGCGCTGGGAAATCGCCGGCGCGGCGGCGGGTTCGTTGTCCATCACGGGTGCGCCTCCTCGCGCCCGTTTAGCCGCGAGCCGAAGGCGAGCGCTATTCATCAGCGCGCGCCATCGGCTCGCGGCTAAACGACCGATCC
>JAEUIF010000939.1 GCA_016795185.1 Planctomycetia bacterium
CTGAAGGCGGAACTACGAACTTCCAGTTGAAATTAGCCTACAGGCACCGCACGGGCCGCGACCGGCGCAAACTTGCGCGGATCGCGGCCCGCTTTCATTGCACTTTCACTTCGCGCCCGGCCGATAATAGGCAGCAGTCGCGGCGTTTCGCCGTGCCCCTTTCTTCGGCTCCCATCCGGCAAATTTATCCATGCAGTCGTTGCCAGTGATTCCTGGTTATGAGCTATTTCGCTGCCTGGGCGGCGGGCCGCTAACCTGCGTGTTCCAGGCTCGGGAGTGCGAAACAGATACTCCGTGCGCGGTCAAGTTGCTGCGGCCGGAGTGGGAGGACGATGCCACGGCCATCAAGCTGTTGCAGCGCGAGGCCCGCGCCGGGCTGAAAGTCCAGCATCCGCGCCTGGTGGGCTTCCGCTATGTCCACGTTACCCGGCCGCCCTATTTTCTCGTGATGGACCTGCTCGGCGGGGAATCATTGCGGAAGAAAATGCAGCGCGAATATCAGCTCAATGTGCCCACAGCGCTGTGGATCGCCCGGCACACGGCTGAAGCGCTGGCGGCACTGCATCAGGCCGGTTTCATTCATGGCGACGTGAAACCCGACAATATCCGCCTCGTCGATGCCGGCAGCGCGATGCTCATCGACCTGGGGTTTGCTCACCGCCCCGGCGAAAACGCCAGTCTGTTCGAGCAAGGGTACGTACTGGGCACCGTCGATTACCTGGCCCCGGAACTATGCGGTGCCGAACCGGCGACGGAAGCGAGCAGCGACCTGTTCAGCCTGGGAGCGTGCCTGTTCGAGATGCTGACGGGCCGCTTGCCCTACCCACCCGGTTCACTGGAGCAGACGCTGCGCCGCCATCAATGCGATCCACCCGCCGACATTCGCCAGATTGCCGGCCCGCTGCCGGCGGGGTTGGTCCACCTCGTCGAACGTTTGCTCGCACGCAAGCCCACTGATCGGCCGCGCGCCGCCGCAGTCGTGCCGCAACTTATTCGGCTCGAAATTGCCGCCTTCAGCCAGCGGCTGACGGGATGACTCAGTCGTGGATTGACGGCACTGCGGCCACATACACCCAAGCCGATGACGGCACCGGCGCGAAGCAATAGGTCACCGGCTGCCCGGTGGTAAAGTCCGCGCCGGCAAACGAACCGGACTTCCCTGATTGGAAGTGCTCGAACAGCGCGGCCAGGTCGGGCCGCTTCTTCAGGTCCGCGCCGGGCGACGGATAGGTGCAGGCGGGGGCCGGGTGGCTCAGGATCACGCCCTGCTTCGAGACCAGGAAACCGTGGCCGTGGGCGCAGACGCGGTACTCGTCCACGCAACCGCGCAGATGGGTGAAGTAGCTCAACGCCAGGTCCGCGGTGACGACGCCTGCCAGCTTGCCATTGCGGCGAAAGGGCACGGTGAACGTGACCATCGTCACGTTGCCGCCGCCGTCATCGACGTAAGGCTCGCTCCAGACTCCCAGGTCGTTTTGCTTGCCCGCCTGATACCACGGCCATTCGCGATACAGCGGTACGTAATCTGGCGGCAGGAGTTGCTTTTCCTCGATGCCCTTCTCCCCTCGGCAAAGATAGAGCGCGTAGTCGCGACGATCGGCGCGAAACTCGCTCGGTTCAAATGCCACGCACATGCCGAACAGGCGCGCATCCTCCTGGAGCGCGATCCGCACCCAGCCCGCGAGTTGCTCTTCGGTCCAGTCCGCGCGGACTTGCAGAGCGGCGGCCATCAGGCGCGGGGCCAGCGCCAGCTGGCGGAGGTCGCTGTCGATGCGCTCGGCGGTGGCGCGGGTGAGGGAATCGCGCAGGTCGTTGCGGGCGACTTCAGCCTCGTGGCGGGCCGCCATCGTCCGGTGGGTGAACCAAACCCAGCCGACCACGCCGCCAATTAGAGTCAAAATCAGCGAGGCTGCCAGCGTGGCCCAGCCCGGTTGTCGGCGGCACCAGCGCCAGGTGCGCTCAGGCCAGCGGATGGGCCGGGCCTGGATCGGCTCATGGCGCAGGAAACGCTCCAGGTCTTCGGCCAGTTCCAGCGCGGTGAGGTAGCGTTTCTCCGGCTGCTTTTCCAGGCACTTCAGGCAGATGGTTTCGAGGTCGCGCGGCAGGTGCGGGCGAATCGAACTCGGCCGGTCGGGGTCGCGGTGCATCACTTGCAACAACGTCTCGACGGAATTCCCGCCGTCGAAGGGCGGGCGGCCCGTGAGCATTTCGTAGAGGATCGCGCCGAGGCCGTAGACGTCGGTGGCCGGGCCGATTTCCTGCGCGCCGCGCGCCTGCTCCGGCGACATGTGGCTGGGCGTGCCCATGACCACGCCCGTCTGCGTCTGACGCACCGCATCCAGCTTCTTGGCCAGGCCGAAGTCGGCGATCTTCGGGGTGCCGTCGGCGGCCAGCAAGATGTTCGCCGGCTTCAGGTCGCGATGCACGATGCCGCGCAGGTGCGCGGCGTGCATGCCGCGCGCGACCACGGCCAGTAGCTGGGCCGCATCCCGAGGCTTCAGGGGCTGGTTTTCGAGCTTCGTTTCCAGGCTGCCGCCGTCGAGGTATTCCAGCGCGATGTACGGCCGCCCATCCGCCTCGCCGACCTCGTAGACCTGCACAATGTTGGCATGCCGCAGTCGCGCGACGGCTTCCGCTTCAATCCGAAAGCGCAGTCGTTCCTCGCCGCCGGCATGCACGCCAGCACGAATCATCTTCAGGGCGACCACGCGGTCGAGCGCGGTCTGCTTGGCCTGGTAGACGACGCCCATGCCGCCGCGCCCCAGTTCGCGGATCATCTCGTAGCCGGCGATGATGGGTACTTCCTCGAACTCGCCGACGATCTCCGCCACCGGTACGCCGGGCGAGCTGGCAATGGTCTCACCCGGAGAGTCCGCCGCGCTTTGCGCCAACTGTTTGCGCAGGTCGAGCTGCCGGGTGATCTGCCGTTCGTAGCCGGGGAAGCGCAGGATGAAATCCTGAGCATTGACGGACTGGCCTGCCTCCTCGCTCAGCTGGATTTCGTTGCAGATCAGGTCGAGGACGGCATTCTCATCGCCGTTCAGGCTGGGAAACTCGGCGAGGTATTGCTCCGAGCGCACCCGGTCGCGCCGATTCCAGCGCCGCCGCTGATCGGCGCGCACCAGCGCGGCCAGTTCGGGACCGTCGAGTCCCTGAGCGAGGGAACGCAGCGACACGGATGCGGACATGGCAACACTCCAACGGGGGTTGCCCGATTTTAGCAGCTAGCCGGCTCAACGCAGAAGGAAATCAAAATGTGGGGACTGGAGATGAAAAGCAAGCGCGCGGACTCTGCTTGGTCCGCGCATGAAAAAACCTCCACCTGTGCCGTGTAGACGCTTTTGAGAACCCGCAGTTCAAGGAGGGAGCCTGTCGCCTGGATTTCGGATCCCACTACCGCGGAGGGGTGGGCTTGCAAGCACCAGACAAACTCTTGTTAGGCCCCCGTGCGGGTTGCGTATCGGTTCGTCAAAAGTGTACGCCTATTCACGAACACCGCAGAGGTTAAAGCCGTTGCCGGCTTCTTCTGGACTCTACCATCGGCACGCCGCGAACGCAAGCGCATCGGAAGGGTTTCCACAGGCAGTGTCGACCGGCTCGACTCCCTCCGTACCCCATCGGACTGCGATCGTTGTCCGCACGATGGCCTGCCTCACCGAGTCGTGGTATGCTCTGATCCATGAAAATTCACACTCTCGCAATCGTGGCGTTGCTCCTGTTCGGCCTGGCGCACGGCGCCTGGCTCGCCGAACCAGCCGCCCCGCGCGTGATCGCGGCGTGCGATGACAAGCACTACCGCCACAGCGAAGGCTCGGTGATCGAGATGCCCGACGGCCGGCTGCTGATGGCTTGGAGCCGCTTCGACGGCCACAAGGACCGTTGCGGCACGCTCGGCGACAACGGACCGGCGACTATCGTGCTGGCGGAATCGGCCGATGGCGGCAAGACCTGGTCCGAGCCGCGGGCGCTGCCCGTGGGCACCGCGACGCTCAATATCATGCAGGCGGCGTTCGTGCCCGTGCGCAACGGCCTGATGCTCGCTTTCAGCGTGCGCACCCGGGAAGGCCATACGAGCATCAAGCACGCCATCGAGAGCAAAGACGGCGGCAAGACCTGGACGGAGCGCCGCGAACTGTTCCCGGCCGGCGGGCCGAACGACCGCGCGGTGCGGCTGAGCACGGGGCGCATCCTGATGGCCTCGCACCGCGTCTCGAAAACCAGAATCGGCAAGACGGCCGACAACGAACTACTCGTTGCCCGCAGCGACGATGAGGGCGCGACGTGGAAACTCTCCGACCTCGTCGAGCACGAGAAGCATGCGATGGAGTCGAAGGCGGACGAACCACATCCGCTCAAGATCCACGAACCGGCGATCGCCGAATGTCGTGATGGTTCGCTGCTGCTGCTGGCCCGCAGCGTGGCGGGGGTGCTGTATCAGTCACGCTCGAAGGATGCCGGCGTGACGTGGAGCAAGCTGGAACCGACGAAACTATCGTCCTTCGCGGCCCCACCGTACCTGCGCAGACTGAAGGACGGCCGACTGGCGCTGCTCTGGAACCCCATCACTGGCCCGTCCAACGCCAAGGCCGAGGAAGCCATCAAGCAGAGCAATCCGGTCCCGTATGGTCCGCGCCGTCAACTGGCGCTGGCCACCAGTGCCGATGACGGCCGTACCTGGAGCGCGCCGCGCATCGTCGCCGAGGACGGCAAGCACGGCTTCTGTTACCCCTGGACGCACGAACGCCCGGACGGCACGCTGCTGATCTTTTGCAGTCGCACACCGTTCATCATCTATCCCGCCGACCTGGTGCAGCTGGAGCCGATCAAACCTTGACCACCGTGGGGCGTCGCTATGTCGGTCAGCGGCCCTTGGAGAACTTCTTCCGAAAGCGCTCTTGCAGGGCCGTATCCTGTTTCTGGGCGACCAGCGCGGCGACACGCTCGTGTACCGAGTCGTTGTGCCGGTGGATCGCCAGCGCGGCCAGTGCTGCCTGGGCGGCCGTGCGGTCATCGCCGGCCAGCACCTCAAAGACAAACTCCAGGCCGGCGGGTAGGCGGGTCATCGAGATCGCCAGGAGCAGCACTTCTTGCAGGGATGACCGTCTGGCCTTCGCGTAGTGGTCTTTGAGGACAGCCAGGGCGTCGGCGCGGCGGGATTCTGCCAGGGCGAACGCCGCTCCTTGCTGCAAGGCTTCATCCGCCGAATTCAGGAAGCGCGTAACGAACGGCAGCGATTCAACCGGAGCGGCGACCATCAAGGCCGCCAGGCATTCGGCGGTAACTTCGGAGTCCTTGTCGCCCAGGCGGGCCTTGTAGCGCAGCAGCGGGATCGCCGCCGGGGCGCGGGTTTCACCGAGCGCCTGTGCCGCCGCCATGCGGGCCACTTTCTCGCGATCCAGCAGCAGATCGACAAGCAGCAGCACCACGTCCCGATAGTTGAGGCGCACCAGACCGAAGGCCGCGCTGCCGCGCAGGTCGGCGGCGGCGTCCTCGGACGTGCCCCAGCGCGGCTCCATTTGCACATGGCGAATGGCCGTGAGGAAAATCGCCTCCTGATCGTATTCGAGCTTGTTGAGCGTCTCGACGATGGCCAGCTTGGCCCGGCAGAGCTTGTCGGTTTCGGCAGGGTCGACCATGAAGCGGTCGAAGGCGGCCACGAGGTCGGGTGTCAGTTCGGCCAGCAGGCGCGCGCCGACGATTTCGGCGGCTTCCGCCGCTACCAGATTCGATTTATCGGCCAGGGCCTTGCGCAACTCGGCGACGTGTTCGGGCGACGCCGGTTCCTGGCGCAGCGCCCGCAACCGTTCTAGCCTGGCATCGAGTCCGCGCGCTTTGGCCATAACATTGCTTGCCGGCTTCGCGGTTTCAGTTCCACCGCCCTGCCCCCCGCGATCTAACCTTGCCCGCGCCGCAAGCGGGTGATTTCTTCGCGCAGCCGACGGTTCTCGTCTTCGAGTTCCATCAAGCGGCGATTCTCGCTTTCCAGGGACGCGATGTAATCGTGATCCCCGGCCACCGGGAATCGGCCGCGCTGGCGGTCGCCGTACTGCGTGATCTGATCCTCGGTCCAGTACACGCCGGTCCACATGCTGGTCTTGCAGGTGGCGTGGTGCAGGTTGCCGTCGCGGTCGCGGAAGCTGACCTCGTAGATGCGGTCACTCTTTTCGCCCCACCAGCCGGTGCCGAAGGGCGACCAGTGGCAGGACAAGAGCCGGCCGCCGCGGCTTTCCACGTAGTCGCGGATGCGCTGGTGGTCGAGACTGCCCGCGACCACGCGGAAGACGATCACCAGGGCAATCGCGCCAAAGACGAAGAATAGCGGAAACAACTCCATCGCTCGCTGCCTCACCAGGGCGGACGTTCATAGTCTAATCGGTGATTCGTGTTCTCGCCGCCGTGGATTTCCGGAAACCGCCGAAAATCGCTCCGAACATGGACGCACCGCCGGCGGCGGATTAGCATGGCGTGCGAAACCGCAAGCGAGGAGGGTTTGCCGATGTTGTCGCGTTTATTGCACGCTACTTGGTTCACGTTGCTGGCTACGTCGCTATCCACAGCGCGGGCGGAGGAACCACCGGCCACGAAGCCGCTGGCCCGCTCCGACGCCTACGCGCAGGGCTTGCACAAGGCATTCCTGGAACGGGCCAAGAAGGGCGACGTCCAGGTGCTCTTCCTCGGCGATTCGCTGACCGAAGGCTGGGACCACAATGGCCAGGCCATGTGGAAGCAGTTCCTGGAACCGCTCGGAGCCGCCGCTTGCGGCATCAGCGGGGATCGCGTCGAGCATCTGCTGTGGCGCATCACCGAAGGCAAGCATCTCGACGGCTTGAAGCCGCAGCTCGTGGTCGTGCAAATCGGCACCAATAACCTGGGCGCGGATCGGCACGGCAAGCTGTCGGGCGGACACAGTGACGAGCAGATCGGCGACGGCGTCGCGGCGGTGGTCGCGGCCATTCGCAAGCAATTGCCGCAAGCGCGCGTCCTGTTGCTGGGTGTCCTGCCGCGCGCCACCCCGGCCGATGCGCCGGTACGGGCCAAGATCAAGGCCGTCAACGAACGGCTGGCGAAGGTCGCGGACGGCAAGCTAGTCAAGTTCCTCGATGTGGGCGAGAAATTCCTCGCGGCGGACGGCAGCATCCGCGAAGTCGTGATGCCCGACGGTCTGCATCTTTCGGCCAAGGGCTACGAGTTGCTGGCGCGCGTTTTGAAGGATGAGTTGCCCGCGAAACCGCAAGCGGGAGCAGTACCGCTGATCCCGCGTGCCGTGCTGTTCGGCAACCCGGTCAAGGCTTCGCCGCAGATCAGCCCGGACGGCAAGCGCCTGTCGTACCTGGCACCCGACAAGAACGATGTACTGCAAGTCTGGGTGCAGACGCTCGGCAAGGACGATGCGAAGATCGTCACCGCCGACCGCAAGCGCGGCATCCGTCAGCATAACTGGTCCTACGCGCCGGATACGCTGCTCTACATGCAGGACCACGAAGGCGATGAGAACTTTCACATCTACTCGGTCAACCTGAATGGCAACGTGGTCCGCGACTTGACGCCCTTTCAGGGCGTGCGCGCCGGCATCGTGGCGCTCGACCGCAATTTCCCGAACGAGATGCTGGTCAGCATGAACGTGCGCGACCGCCGGGTGCATGACGTCTTCCGCATCAACCTGGCCAACGGCGCGGCCGACCTCGACACCGAGAACCCCGGCGACGTGGTGAGCTGGGAGGCCGACCCCAAATTCAAGATTCGCGCCGCCCTGGCCAGCACGCCCGACGGCGGCACCGAACTGCGGTGGCGTACCGATGAGAAGAGCAAATGGCAGTCGGCGGTCAAGTGGGGCCCCGACGACGCCGATGGCCGGATCGTCGGCTTCACGGCCGACGGCAAATCCCTCTGGCTCACCAGCAGCGAGGGCCGCGATACGCTGTCGCTCGTCAAGCGCGACCTGGCCGGCGGCAAGGAAGAGTTGATCGCCACCGAACCCGGCGCTGATGTCAGCAGCGTGCTGTTCAACCCGTTGACGCATACCGTCGAAGCGGTGTTCTTCAACCGTGAGCGGACGAAGTGGAAGGCGTTCGACCCGCAGGTCGCCGCGGATTTGCTGCGCCTGGAGTTGGGCGCGGCGGGCGAACCGAGCATCGTCAGCCGGTCGCGCGACCTGCAAACCTGGGTGGTCGCGTACACCAGCGACACGCAGCCCACCAGCTACTATCTCTACGAACGCGCCACGAAGAAGTTGACGCACCTCTTCGTATCGCAACCCGAATTGGCGAAGTACACGCTGGCGGCCATGAAGCCGGTGACGATCAAATCGCGCGACGGCCTGGAACTCGTTTCCTATCTGACGCTGCCGCCGGGCGAGTCTCCGAAAAACATGCCGCTGGTGCTGATGGTGCATGGTGGACCGTGGGCGCGCGATGTCTGGGGCTATCATCCCACGGTGCAATGGCTGGCCAATCGCGGCTATGCGGTGTTGCAGGTCAACTATCGCGGTTCGACGGGCTTCGGCAAGAAGTTCCTGCACGCCGGCAACCGCGAATGGGCCGCGAAGATGCACGACGATTTGATCGACGCCGTGCAGTGGGCCGTGAAGCAAGGCATCGCCGATCCGAAGCGCGTGGCCATCTACGGCGGCAGCTACGGCGGCTACGCGGCCCTGGTCGGCGCGACCTTCACGCCGGACGTCTTCGCCTGTGCCGTGGACATCGTTGGCCCGTCCAACCTCGTGACGCTCTTGAAGTCCATTCCGCCTTACTGGGAACCGTTGAAGAAGCGCTTCGCGGTGCGCGTCGGCGACGTGGACAAGGAAGAAGATTTCTTGAAGTCGCGGTCGCCGCTGTTCAAGGCCGACCGCATCAAGATTCCGCTGCTGATCGCCCAGGGCGCCAATGACCCGCGCGTCAAGCAGGCGGAATCGGAGCAGATCGTGGAAGCGATGCGCAAATCCGGCAAACCCGTGGAATACCTGCTGTTCGCGGACGAAGGCCACGGCTTCGCGCGGCCCGAGAACCGCTTGAAGTTCCAGGCCGCCGCCGAGGCGTTTCTGGCGAAACATCTGAGCGGCGGTCGCGTCGAGCCTTGATGGCTCGGCCTGGCCTGACCTGCCTCGCTAGGATTCCGACGTTGCCATGCTTATAAAGAGTCTGTGGCAGCCCGAGTCCTACGAGGTAGGTCAACATGCGCTTCTTTTCCTGGTGCCGCGCCGCAATCCTGCTGTCAATGGGTTCCATGCTGGCGTCCGCTGGCTGCGCGGACTCCAAGACACCGCCGTTGCCGCCCACCGTGGTCGTGGTCGCCACACCTCTCGAACGCCAGGTCACGGACTTCGAGTATTTCACCGGGCGACTGGAAGCTGTCGCCTCGGTGGATGTACGTGCCCGCGTCACGGGCTATCTCCAAACCATCAACTTCAAGCCCGGTGAAACAGTTAAGGAAGGCGACCTGCTCTTCCTCATTGACCCCCGGCCCTACCAGGCGGACCTGGAAAAAGCTGAGGGGCAGGTCGCGCTCTACCAAGCCAAGCTGGAACGGGCGCACCGCGACTACGAGCGCAATCGGCCGCTGGCCCTCAAGGGCGCGATCGGCCAGCAGGAGTTCGACAAGTACGTCGGCGACAAGGACGAGGCGGCTGGCGGCCTGAAGGCCGCGCAGGCCGCGCTGGCCGGCTACAAGTTGAACGTGGACTTCTGCAAGGTGACCGCACCCATCACCGGAGTGGTCAGCCGCAACAACATCGACATCGGCAATCTCGTCACCCAGGACCAGACGGTCCTGACGAATATCGTGTCCGTGGACCCGATCTTCGCTTACTTCGACGTGGATGAACGCACGGTGCTCCGCGTGCAGCAACTGATTCGCGAAGGCAAGATGAAGTCCGCTCGCGAAAAAGGCACGGTTCTCCACGTCGATATTGGTCTATCCAACGACGATGCCTTTCCGTACCAGGCCACCGTCGATTTCTTCGACAACCGCTTCAACCCGCAGACCGGCACCATTCGCATGCGGGCCGTGCTGTCCAACCCCAAGATCCGCGACACCATCCCCACGTTCACTCCGGGCCTCTTCGTCCGTGTGCGCGTGCCCATCGGCCCACCGCATCAATCGATGCTGGTCACGGAGCGAGCCCTGGGGACCGATCAAGGACAGAAATATGTGCTGATCGTGGACGACAAGAACGTGGTCCAGGCGCGGCCCGTACAGGTCGGTTCGTTGCAGCAGGGGTTGCGGGTCATCGACAGCGGCATCCAGGCTAGCGACCGCGTCATCTTCAACGGCCTGCAACGGGTGCGCCCCGGCATCACGGTCGATCCCAAGCCAGGCAAGATGGAAGGTGAACCGAGCAGACCGCCGGCCAAGTTGTCCGCCAACGGCGGGAACGGCAAGTCCGATGCGAAGCAGTGAGGGTCGGTTTCCTGTCCCTTCATCCAGAAGTTCGTAGTTCCGCCTTCAGGCGGCAAGTCGCTCGCCGCCTGAAGGCGGGACTACGAACGGGAAGCGGAGAATGCAGCCTTGCTGGCACGCTTTTTCATCGACCGGCCGATTTTCGCCTGGGTCATCTCCATCGTTATCGTGCTCGCGGGCATCGTGTCCGTCGTGCTGCTGCCCATCGCGCAGTATCCGGACATCACGCCACCGACCGTACAGGTGACCTGCAATTACGCGGGGGCCAATGCCGTCGTCGTGCAGGACACCGTGGCCGCGCCCATCGAGCAGCAGGTGATCGGCGTCGAGGGCATGCTGTACATGTCCTCGCAATGCTCCAACGACGGCACGTACAGCCTGAACGTCACGTTTCAGCTCGGCACCGATTTGAACATGGCCCAGGTGCTGGTGCAGAACCGCGTCGCCCAGGCGCTGCCCAAGCTGCCCGACGTGGTCCAGGCGACTGGCGTGACGACCAAGAAGCGTTCGCCCGCGATCCTGCTCGTCGTCAACCTCTTCTCGGAACTCGACCCCGAGACCAATGACTACTTCTACGACCAGCTTTACCTCAGCAACTACGCGACGATTCAGGTGCGCGATCAACTGGCAGCGCTGGATGGCGTCGGCGACGTGGGTCTGCTCGGCCAGCAGGACTACAGCATGCGCGTCTGGGTCGATCCCAACAAGCTCGCCGCACGCAACATGACGGCGGGCGACGTGGTCGCGGCCTTGCAGGAGCAAAACGTCCAGGTGGCAGCGGGGCAGATCGGCCAGCCGCCGGTGCCGCGCGGTCAGGATTTTCAGTACACCATGACCACCCTGGGCCGGCTCGAACAGGCCGAGCAATTCGAGAACATCATCCTGAAGACCGGGCAGATGGGCGAGGTGACGCTGCTCAAGGATGTGGCCCGCGTGGAACTGGGAGCGCAAAACCTGAACACGCGCAGCCGCCTGGACGGCAAGCCGTCCGCCGGTGTGGCCATCTATCAGTTGCCTGGTTCCAACGCGCTGGACACGGCCGACCGCGTCAAGCGCAAGATGCACGAACTCCGCCAGCGCTTTCCGCAAGGATTGAAGTACGCCATCGTCTACGACACCACACCGTTCATCAAGGAATCGGTGCTGGAGGTGTTCAAGACGCTGTTTGAAGCCGTGCTGCTCGTGGCGCTGGTCGTGCTGTTTTTCCTGCAAGACTGGAAGGCGGTCATCCTGCCGTTGATCGACGTGGGCGTGTCGCTGGTCGGCACCTTCGCGGTCATGCTGGTCATGGGTTTTAGCCTGAACAACTTGTCGCTCTTCGGCCTGGTGCTCGCCATCGGCATCGTGGTGGACGACGCCATTGTCGTGCTGGAGAACATCGAGCGCTGGCTGGCCAAGGGGCTGCCCGTGCGCGAGGCGACCATCGGAGCCATGACGGAAATCACGGGGCCGATCATCGCCATCACCCTGGTGCTCTGCTCGGTGTTCCTACCCAGTGCCCTGCTCGGCGGCATCACCGGGCAGTTCTACCGGCAATTCGCGCTGACCATTGCCGCGTCGATGCTCATCTCGGCGATCAACGCCATGACGCTGACGCCGGCGCGGGCGGCGGCCATCTTCGGGCATCGCGAGCAGACCGAGCACGGCCAGCACGCGCGGCACGAAGCGCTGCCCTGGTGGGCCGTCGTCATCCTCGGCGGCATCCTGTCCGCGTGGCTGCTGTCGCTGCCCTTCCGTGGTTTCTTCCAGGCGGCGGAAGGCGAGCAACCGCTGGGCATGGATGCAGCGCAGGTCCGCATGGCGCTCTATTCCTGGGGCCTGTGGCTCGCGCTGTTCGTGCCGGGCGCGGTCGCTGGCTGGTTCTTCCCGCCCGTGGTCAACCGGGTGCTCGGCCGCTTCTTCGCCGCGTTCAACCGCTGGTTCGACCGGATGACGGTGCTGTACGGCAAGCTGGTGGCGCGGCTGCTGCGCGGCTCGTTGATCGCCCTGGCGATCTACGTCCTGTTGATCGGCCTGACCGTGCTGGGCTTTATCCGTCTGCCCACCGGTTTCATTCCCGCGCAGGACAAGGGCTATCTCGTCGTCGATTTCCAGCTACCCGATTCGGCAGCACTGGAGCGGACCATCGAGGTGACGGCCAGGATCGAGAAGATTTGCGCGGAGACGCCAGGGGTCGCCCATACCATCGGCGTGCCCGGCACCTCGTTCGTGCAGAACGCCAACAGCTCGAACTATGGCGGCATGTTCATCGTGCTGAAGTCGTTCGAGGAACGGCACGGCCACGCCGATCAATACTACGAAGCCGTGCTGGCCAAGTTGCGCCGCCGGTTCTACGAGGAAGTGCCCGAGGCGCGTGTCGCCGTGTTCGGCCCGCCCGCCGTGGACGGCCTGGGCAACGCGGGCGGCTTCAAGTTGATGCTTCAGGACCGTGGCGACCTGGGCCTGGTGATGCTGCAAGGCCAGGCCGATAACCTGGCCGAGAAGGGCAACCAGGTGCCGGGCCTGGTTGGCCTGTTCAACAGCTTCCGCGCCCAGACGCCGCAACTCTACGTGGACATCGACCGGACGCAGTGCAAGACCATGCAGGTCGCGCTGAGCGACGTGTTCAACACCTTGCAGGTCTACCTCGGCGGCTTCTACGTCAACGACTTCAACCGCTTCGGCCGCACCTGGCAGGTGAACGTGCAAGCCGATTCCGGCTTTCGCATTTCGGCCGACCAGGTGCGCAATCTCAAAGTTCGCAACGCGGCGGGCGAGATGGTGCCGCTGGGCGCGCTGCTCACGGTCAAGGACTCCAGCGGCCCGGTCAGCATCACGCGCTACAACACCTTTCCGGCCGCCGCCATCAACGGCGCCACGCAACCCGGCGTGAGCACCGGCACCGCGGTGCAGCAGATGGACGCGCTGGCCGCCCGCGAGTTGCCCCGCGGCTTCGCCACCGAATGGACCGAGTTGACCTACCTGCAAATCCTGTCCAGCCGGACGGAGTCGTTCCGCGATCTGATGCAGAACCCCCTGACCGCCTTCTTCGGCGCGGTGGTGCTGGTTTTCCTTATCCTGGCGGCGCTGTACGAAAGCTGGACGCAGCCCCTGGCCATCATCCTGGTGGTGCCGATGTGCGTGCTGTCCGCGCTGGTTGGCGTATGGCTGGCGCGGCTGGACATCGACATCTTCGTGCAGGTGGGCTTTATCGTGCTCGTTGGCCTGGCGGCGAAGAACGCCATCCTGGTCGTCGATTTCGCGCGAGCGCGCGAGGAGGAGGGCAAGTCCACCTACGACGCCATCCTGATCGCGGCCCACGACCGGCTGCGGCCGATCATCATGACTTCCATCGCCTTCATTCTCGGCGTGTTGCCGCTGGTACTGGCTTCGGGCGCGGGCGCGGAAATGCGCTTCACGCTCGGCGTCGCGGTCTTCTCGGGCATGATTGGCGTGACGATCTTCGGCATCTTCCTGACGCCCGTGTTTTACTACGTCGTCCGGCTCTATCTCGACCGTGCGCCGGCGATCCCAGTCCCGCTCCCACCTTCCGACGAAACGCCCGTCGCCGCCGCGCCGTCGGACGCGATCCAGACTACGCAGCCGCTGCCCCGACCGGAACCGCCGCACTAGGCGACCTTTCTGGAACGAAAGTTGCACATCCGGTCCTGCACTCCGGTCTCAAGGATTTCCCGGAGCCGTACCGTGCAGGGCTGCGTATGAATCGGCTTTCGGACTGGCTGACCACTCACGGCATCGATTCGTCGCGCCAGATATTACTGCTGCTGGCCACGACGGGGCTAGCCGCCGGAGTGCTGTACAAGGTCGGGTTCATCGGCTGGGCGCTGCGTTGCTTCAGCGCCACCGTGCGCGGCAGCGTGCGCGCTGGCTTTCTCACCTGGACCTGGCTGTTCGCCTGGGCCAGCTGGCCGGTCTTCCTAGCCCTGGAGATCGCTGGGCTATGCTGCGGCGTGCTGGTCGTTGACCATGTACCGATGTTGGCCATCATCGGTGGCCTGGTGCCGTTGTTCATGGGCGTCATCGCCTGCCTGGCTTATGTGTTCATCGACCTCGAACGATATGAAGTCGGCCGCGGCTACAAGGCCCTGCACAACCCGCTCAAAGGCCAGGAACTGGCGGTTCACTTGCTGCAATATGGCGACCGCGTGGGCGGCATGCTGCTCATCGCCGCTACGGTGGGCGTCATCGGTGGCTTTGCGCTCTTGAACCAGGGCTTGTCGCGCACGGTGGGCGCAGGCTGGTACGCGGCACCTGCCGGGGCATCGCCTTCGTTCACGGACTTTCTGGCCTATGCAATCATCAACATTTACCGGCTGGTGGACCTGCTGGACATGGCCAACTCGTTCCACTACCTGCACGTCTCTTACGTGCGGGCGACGCGCTGGCCGGCATCCGTGCTGCTAACGGCATTCAAGACGTTTTTCACCCTGGTGTTGCTCCAGCAGATTTTCGCGTCCATCCGCCAGGGCTGGGTGCTGTCCGAAACGATCACGGAGTTCTGGAGCCCACATCCGCCGATTCACGAACGGGCGCGAGGCACGCTGCCGCAGCATGGCGTCAGCGCCGTCACACCGCTGTTGGCTTCGCTGCGTACCGTGCCGTACTTGACCCAGGAGCAACGACAGCAAATGCCGCGCATCATGACCACCATCGGGCCGGCGGCCATTCCCGTGCTGCTACGCCATTTGCGCGATGCGCACGAGAACGTCCGCGCCGTCTCGGCGGCAGCGCTGGGTCAGTTGCACGCGGTGGAGGCGTTGCCCGCGCTGGCGGCGCTGGGCCAGGACGAAAGCGAATGGGTGCGGATCAGCGTCATGGAAGCACTGGGCGTCATCGGCGATGCCGGCGGTTCGGTGGCGCGCAAGCGCCGCTGGTGGCAACCGGTTCCGCGCCCGGAACGTCGCTTCCGGCCGCGCTGGTTCCGTCGGCAGGCGACGCTGCCTGCGGCCGCGCCGCTCGTCGATTCCACTACCCTGGCCCTCGAAACCCTGCGCATCGCGCTGGCGGACCTGCTGGTCACGGTGCGCAGCCAGGCCGTGGCTGCGCTGGGCCAGATTGGACCGAAGGCGGAGCCTGTCGCGCCCGCGCTGCTCGAATTGCTGGACGATCCCGACGAAACGGTGCGGTGCCAGGCTGCCAGGGCGCTGGGCAAGATTGGGGCCAACGACACGGCGAGCGTCGCGGCGTTGCGCAAACTCCTGCAAGGCCCCAGCCCGCCCATCAAGGCCGCCGCGGCGCAGGCACTGGGAGCTTTCGCGGCGGCGGCCCAGCCTGCCGTGCCCGCCCTGGTGAAGTTGACCCTGGACGCCGACCAGACGGTACGCGAAGCGGCAGCACAGTCCATTGCCCGCGTTGGCGCGCTCGACGAGCCTGCCATGAACGACCTGGTGCAGGGCCTGGCCAGCTCGGACAACATGGTGCGTGCTTATACGGCGGAAGCGTTGGGCATCATCGGCGAGGCGGCACGAGAAGCCGCGCCCGCACTGGTCGCAGCGCTGCAACACAGCAGCGACCGCGTGCGCGCCAAGGCAGCCGAGGCACTGGGCCGGATGGGGGAAGCGGCGGCGCACGTCGCCGTGCCGGGGCTGATGCAGGCGCTGCGCGGGCCGGACAGCTGGGTCAGTGCGCTGGCGGCCGAAGCACTCGGCGAGATGGGCGAAGCGGCAGATCGCGCCGTGCCGGCCCTCGTGCGTTCGCTGAGGCATCGCAATCCGACGGTGCGCGCGAACGCGGCGGCGGCGCTGGCGAAGTTGGGTGACAGCGCGCTGCCAGCGCTCCCTGCCCTGGAAGCAGGGCTTGCCGACCCGGACGGCGCGGTCCGCAGCCAGTTGCTGCGCGCACTGGGCGCGATCGGCAACCCGACGGCGCGCTGCCGCGCCCTGGTGCTGGCCGCTTTGCAGGACGTCGACCCGCAGGTACGGGCCGCTGCCGTGGAAGCGTTGGGCCACTGGGACCAGCCGAGTCCCACCATCACCGAACGGTTGCTGACCGCGCTGGACGATCCGAACGATCAGGTCAAGTTGCAGGTGCTGCGCGTGCTGCCGGCACTCACGCATGCCAGCGAACCCGTGCTGGAGTCACTGGGGCGGCGCTTGCTGGAGGACGACAACCACGAAGTGCAGGTCGCCGCTGCCCTGGCTCTGGGCCAGTTCGGCCGGGCAGCCAGTTCGGCCGGCGAAGCGCTACTGCGGGCGGCGCAGACCGGCGCGGCTGACGTGCGCGAGCAAGCGCTGCGGGCCATCGCGATCATTCAACCGCCGCAGACCGCCGCGGCGTTGACGCTGGGCCTGAAAGACGCTAGCAGCGAGATTCGCAAGGTCGCATCGGGGGGCTGGATGAAGGCGTCTGAGATCCCGGACGATGCGACAGCCGCCCTGATCGAGTGCCTGCGCGATCCGGAAGCCAAGGTGCGCGCCAACGCGGCCCATGCACTGTCACGGTTACCCGAGCTGCCGGCGACGGCGCTACCTCACCTGTTGGCATGCGCGGCCGACCCCGAGGACGCGCCACGCCTGGCCGCTGCCCTGGCCTTGCAGGGCGCTCCACCGAATGTGACGCGCGGTGCGATGATGCGCTTGCTCGATGACGGCAACCCGCGCGTCCGCTTGCTGGCGGCTGGCACACTGCTGGCGGCCAATGGCGGCCATCCCCAGGCAACGGCCATTGTGCGCGAGGGGTTGACCGATGCGACACTACGACTGCGCAAGGCGGCGGTAGGCATCGTCGATTCCCTGGGCGAACAGGCCAGCGCGTTCCTGCCCGACTTACAGGAGCGTCTCGCGGCCGAGGACGACCCAGCCCTGGTCGATGCGCTCGCAGCCACCGTCGAACGCTTGCAGGCCGGCATTGAGGAAGAGGCAAGTGATGAAGCCGCCGAAGTGCAGGTCACACCGTTGGTCGATCGCGTGTTGACGGAGACCGCTGGGGCACGAGCGGGCTGATGCGGCAGACTGGTGAAGCCCGCGAAACCTGGCGGCCATGACCCATCGTTCGACTCGTAGCGAGCAAACCGCCCGTGGTCGATACAGCGGTAAACCTCCGGGCATCCCGATCATTTCCGTTGCCTGGATTTCCCAGGTAGCGTAGGCTTAGAGTCAGGCGCAACGCCAGCAAGCCTGCGTGGAAAGCGGGCCGAAGTTCGTCGGATTGGGTGGGGTGCGCGCCCCATCCCGGTGAGGTGCCATGGCTGACCCGTCGGAGCCTTCGCTACGAAGTCCCGCCAAGATTAACTGGCGGGAACGGCGGTCATCCGTGCGGCACCCTTGCCTGGAAACTTCCCGGCGGCTGGTGGCCGCCATCGGCGACGATTTCTGCCTGGCCAAGGTTCGCAACATTTCCGCGGGCGGCGTCAGCCTGGTCCTCGGTCGGCCGCTCGAAGCGGGGACCGTCCTGGCCGTCGATCTGATCGACACGCAGACCAATCAATTCTCCCGCACCCTGGACGTGCGCGTCTGCTACTGCGTTGAGCATCCCAGCGGCGACTGGATCCTGGGCGGCTCGTTCGCCGAGTTGCTCAGCGCTGATGAGATGCGCTACTTCACGACCGCGAAAGCACCGACCTGAACCGTGTCGATTGGCCGGTGGCCACCCGCACCAGCGCGCGTTACACTGGCTCCAGGGCCGTCCGCTCTGGAGGTAGCGTTTGCTGCGGCGTTACGCCGTGGGAGGCAATCGGCTGTGCCCTGCACAACCTGTCCGGCGACTATCCTACAGGTAAGGTCGCCGGACAGCTGCCCTTCGGGAGGTCAGTAGCTCAGGAGTGGAAGGCCAGAATGCCACGAGCCGGGGCCAATGCCCCGGCTCGTGGTGATATTGGTGCGAAACTGCCAGCGGTTTTAGGAACCGGCCATCGTCGGCACGCTCGGTTGCGATTCCTCGTAGCCGACATACTTCTTGTTGTGGGGCGGCGTCCGTACGTCCCAGACCAGGCCGAACAGCGCCAGGGTCTGGATGATGTAGTAGCTGATGTCAATTTCCCACCAGAAGAAGCCCTGATTGGCGGAACTCTGGTAGTGGTGGTGGTTGTTGTGCCAGCCTTCGCCCAGCGTGAACAGGGCCACCCACCAGTTGTTCTTGCTCTGATCGGTGGTGGCGTAGCGGCGCGTACCGAAGATATGGCACAGCGAGTTCACGGCGAAGGTGCCGTGATACAGCAGCACCGTGCTCCAGAAGAAGCCCACGACCAGGGCGCTCCAGGCACCCATCGTCGAGAAGGCCGCTTCAGGCTGGAGGTAACCGCTCAGACCGCCGATCAGCCAGCAGAAGACCGCCAAGCTGATGCCCGGCACCCAGTGGTACGTGTTCAGCCAGAGCAGTTCGGGGTACTTCGCGAAGTCGTGGATGCCTTCCCAGTCGGTTTCCTCGTTGCGCCGGTCAAACAGCCAGCCAACGTGCGACCAGAAGAGGGTGCCCGTGATCGGGGAATGTACGTCCTGTTCGGTATCGGAATACTTGTGGTGGTTGCGGTGGTGCGCGGCCCACCAGAGCGGCCCCTTCTGCAAGGACATGCAGCCCAGCCAGGCCAGCACGAACTGGAAGGGGCGCGAGGTCTTGTAGGCCCGGTGCGAGAAGTAACGGTGGTAACCGCCGGTGATCCCGAACATGCGGATGAAATAGCAAAAGCCGCACAGGGCCAGCCCCACCCAGGTAAAGCCTGTCCAGATCACTGCCAGGCAGGCTACATGGATCAGGATGAACGGGATGCTGGAAACCCAGATGGGCACGCCAGACATCAAGGGTTTCACGGCAGGAGCAACCGGCACACCGTCGGACCGGGAATGGTCAGCAGAAGTACTGATGGGAATGCTCCTCGGGCGCGGGGATGCCAGGCCGACAACGGCCTGGCGGTGGCAATGAGACTCGCTCGGTTTTCACGTCCCGGTGGCGGGCTTCATCGACGCCTTACGGATGGCGCTTTGCTTGCGGAGCTTGGCCCGGCGACGGACCTCGCATGGCTTCTCGTAGTGCTTCCGCTTCCGCAGTTCCTTCTGGAGACCGCTCCGCTCCAGCAACTTTTTGAAACGACGCAGTGCCGAGGCAATCGGTTCCTTGTCCTGAACGCGCATCCGCAAAGGCATAATAACTCCTCAATCGAATATCCCACCTCACGGCCCTGCGTGAGGGTTGCCGCCGTGTTGTTGTCCGCCCATACTCGTGGGAACATCGGACGAATGGCAAAAGGTGGCAGGCCAGGCAGGGAAAATGATACCCTGTGGCCGTGCCGCCCTCAAGGGTTCGGTGGAGAAAATTATACCATGCGGAACGGTTTTCGGCCAACGGGAGGTCGGGGCAATCGTGCGCGGTCGGGCCGGGCTGGACGATGGCCAATCCCGGCGTCCCGGTTTACAATTCAGGGGTCGCATCCTCGCTTCCTCCCAGGCAAAGGATCATTGGACGATGAGCGCCGCCAATATCACCAGCGTTTTGAAGGAATCCCGCAAATTCCCACCGTCCGCCGAATTTGCCGCGCAGGCGCACGTCAAGAGCCTGGGCGATTACGAGAAACTCTGGCAGCGCGCCAAGGACGACCCGGAAGGCTTCTGGGCCGAGCAGGCGGGCAACCTCAGCTGGTTCAAGCGCTGGGACAAGGTCTGCGACTGGAACGAGCCTTTTGTCCAGTGGTTCGCGGGTGGCAAGATCAATGCCAGCTACAACTGCCTCGACCGGCACCTGACTTCCGAGCGCAAGAACAAGGCAGCCATCGTCTGGGAGGGCGAACCGGGCGACAGCCGGGTGCTACGGTATCAGGACTTGCACCGCGAAGTGTGTAAGTTCGCCAATGCCCTCAAGAAGATTGGCACCCAGAAGGGCGACCGGGTGACCATCTACATGCCGATGGTGCCCGAGGCCGTCATCGCCATGCTGGCCTGCGCCCGCATCGGCGCGACCCATTCCGTCATTTTCGGCGGCTTCTCGGCGGAGGCAGTCGCCGACCGCAACAACGACGCCAAATCGAAACTCATCATCACCGCGGATGGTGGCTGGCGACGCGGCAAGGTGGTGCCGCTCAAGCAGAACGTGGACGCCGCCCTGGAGAAATCCCCCACGGTCGAGAAGTGCATCGTCTACAACCGCTGCAACCAAGCCGTGACTATGAAGCCCGGCCGCGACCTCTGGTGGCACGACCTCATGGCCGATGCTTCGGCCGATTGCCCGGCCGAGCAACTCGATAGCGAGCATCCGCTGTTCATCCTCTACACTTCCGGTTCGACCGGCAAACCCAAGGGCGTGCTGCACACCACGGCGGGCTACCTGCTGGGCACGTCGCTGACGCATCAGCTGGTCTTCGACTTGAAGGAAGACGACACCTACTGGTGTACCGCCGATATCGGGTGGGTCACGGGGCACAGTTACATCGTCTACGGGCCCCTGGCAAACGGCGCCACCACGGTGATGTACGAGGGCGCGCCCAATCACCCCAAGGAAGACCGCTTCTGGGAGATCATCGCGAAGTATCGCGTGAACATCTTCTACACCGCGCCGACGGCCATCCGCGCCTTCATGAAGTGGGGCGATCAGTGGCCGAAGGGGCATGATATGTCGAGCCTGCGCTTGCTCGGCACGGTCGGCGAGCCGATCAATCCGGAAGCGTGGATGTGGTATCGCGACGTGATCGGCGGCGGGCGCTGCCCGATCGTCGATACCTGGTGGCAGACGGAAACCGGCATGATCCTGATTGCACCGCTGCCGGGGGCGATTCCGACCAAGCCCGGTTCGGCCACCCGGCCCTTCCCCGGCGTGGTCGCGGACATCGTGGACAAGCAGGGGAAGAGCATGCCGGCCAACCAGGGCGGCCTGCTGGTGGTTCGCCACCCCTGGCCGTCGCTGATGCGCACCATCTACGGCGACGACGAGCGCTACCGCACCACCTACTGGAGCCAGGTGCCGCACTGCTACTTCACCGCCGACGGGGCGCGCAAGGACGACGACGGCTACATCTGGATCATGGGCCGCGTGGACGACGTGCTCAACGTCGCCGGCCATCGCCTCAGCACGATGGAGATCGAGAGCGCCCTGGTGGGGCATCCCGCCGTGGCCGAGGCCGCCGTGGTGGGCCAGCCCGACGAGATCAAGGGCGAAGGCATCGCCTGCTTCGTCACGCTCAAGCAGGGCCTTGAGCCGAGCGACGAGCTGAAGAAGACCCTGCGCGAGCATGTGGCCCGCGAGAACGGCGCGCTGGCGCGGCCCGACAGCATCCGCTTCACCGAGAGCCTGCCCAAGACCCGCTCCGGCAAGATCATGCGGCGGCTGCTGCGCGACATCGCCGCGGGCCGCGAATCGACCGGCGACACCACGACTCTGGAAGACCTGGGGGCACTGGCGAAATTGCGTGACGAGGAATAGCAGCCACCCCACCCCCCAACCCCCT